>MVQK01000088.1 GCA_002067515.1 Pelotomaculum sp. PtaB.Bin013
GCCAGTCAGGGAAATCAATGATCAGGTATTGTGGAACACGCATATGCGAATCAAGATCCGTATGCTCGAACATCTTAAATTGCCCGTACATCTTTCTGGTTTTCTGGTAGTTGGGTTTGCCCGGCGGTTTGCTGCCTATAAAAGAGCCACGCTGTTGATCCATGACTTGGAGCGATTAGATCGTATAGTTAATCACCCGGAACGGCCGGTATGCATTATCTTTGCCGGTAAAGCGCATCCGGCGGACGGTTTAGGACAGGAGTTATTGCGCCGGATCGTCGAGGTTGCCAGGATGGACCGTTTCCGGGAGCGGATATTCTTCATAGAGAATTATGATATTGAAAATGCCAAACAACTTGTGCAAGGGGTTGACGTCTGGCTGAATACTCCCGTTAAACCCATGGAAGCCAGTGGAACCAGCGGTCAGAAAGCCGCTGTCAACGGAGTAATAAATTGCAGTATCTTAGATGGATGGTGGGACGAAGGATACAACGGCGCTAATGGATGGGCAATCCCTTCGGTGGCAGATGCCGACCAGGCGGAAAGAGACCGTGTGGAGCGAGAGTCATTGTATAACTTGCTGGAGAACGAGATAGCGCCGCAGTATTATCGGCGCAACCAGGAATCTCTTCCCCGGGAATGGATCCTGATGATGAAAGAATCTATTTGCTCATTGACTCCGGTTTTTTGCACAGACCGAATGGTTATGGAATATCAGAATAAATTATATTGTCCAGCTGCAGATAGAGGACTCAAATTTACCGCCAATAATTTTGAAGTGGCGCGACGTGTCGCCGATTACAAGCAGTTTATCCGGAATAACTGGCACTATGTTCAGGTTGAAACAGTTGAGTTAACTGATTCATTAATTCAAAGCCAGATACGGCTCGGTCCGATTTGGCACGGTGATGTAATGGTTGAATTTATTTATACGGATGCTCTGGGAGAGATCTGGCGGGAAAAACTTGAACTTAAGGGTCTATTATCACCGGGAGTGCATATATATATGGGTAGGTTCCGATTTGGTTCAGGGAGTTCATTGAAGTCAGAAGCCAATATTCGGGTGGTTCCTGTCAGTCCTGATTTTGCCAATGACTTTGAGTTAGAGTTGACGACCTGGGGACGAAGGTAGTAAAAAGCGGCGGGATAGATTATTCCGCCGGTATTTTTTTGTCAATGGAAAAAAAGTTTATCCAGATTTCTTTAGAAATACTGAAAATTATCTGTAATATTACGGTTAATTCAAAAATTGATGTATCCTGGTTGGGGATTTATGACATGTATGAGGGATTATGTAAGATGACTATAGGAATAAATTCCATTATTATAAAAATCTGATAGTATACATTTAACATCTAAACAGGAGGCAGTATGGAGCGATTAAATGAAAGCGCGAACCTATGGGAAGAGGAAAGGCAACCTCCGCTAAATTTATTGAATCTGGACAACTCAATAATGGAAGAATCGTGGAAGCGCAACTGGCAGGTTAACCGGCTTGTTTTACTAGTTAAGGAACCAACGACTATATTTGTTTATTGGGAATTAAACGATTTACGAAAGCAACTAATTTGTGAACATTTTCAACGCACCTGGACCGAGCTCCCCCTTTTTCTTCAGGTGAATGATGTCACGGATCTTGAATTTAATGGATATAATGCTCACTCCAGTCGCAGAATTCCTGTGCATCCTTTATTTGACCACTTGATAATTAGCGGGGTACAGGCGAAGCGGAGATATTTGGTGGACTTCGGAACACTAACCCCGCAGGGAGGTTTTTTTACAATTATTCGCTCAAATATAGAGGAAACTCCCCCTGCACATTCAGACCATGGAGTCGGAACTGGTTTGCGCTTTGCTGCTTGGCCCGGACCAAATAGTAACTTGGATGGTCTCAGGGAAAAACAACTCATCAAGGGTCCTGAAAAGCAAGTGGCATGGTTAACCCAGTTTGACGGATATTCGCTAGCGCAGCCGGATGGAGGGCAGAAAAAATGGTAAAAGGATATTTAGCCTTAGCTTTACACGCGCATTTACCTTATGTCCGCCATCCGGAGCGGGAAAATGTTCTGGAAGAACGTTGGCTCTATGAAGCAATTACAGATGCTTATATCCCTCTATTGCAGGTATTTCAAGGGTTAATCAAAGATGGTGTGGATTTTCACCTGACCATGTCGATGACCCCGACTCTTTTATCGATGTTAAGCGATGAACTCCTTATCAGTCGTTACATGAAACATATTAACGGCCTGATTAAATTAACTGAGCACGAAGTGGAACGGACGGGAGCCCAGCCGGAATTTAATCATTTGGCAGTAAGCTATTTGAAGAGATTTAATGATGTTCGTTCATTTTATTTAGATTGCGATTGTGATCTTGTCCGTGTGTTCAGAGAACTGCAGGAATCGGGACATATGGAAATCATCACATCGGCAGCGACACATGCTTTTTTGCCCTTGGTCCTCAGCGAAGAAGCAATCCGGGCACAGGTTAAGACCGGCATAAGTTTTTATGAGAAGCATTTTAACCGCTCCCCGCGTGGTATCTGGTTGCCGGAATGCGGCTTTAAGCCGGGTTTAGACAAAATCTTAAAAGAGTGTGGGCTTCAGTATTTCTTCACTGAATCGCACGGAGTGGAAAACGCTCAGCCTGCTCCTGTTTTTGGGTTGCTTTCCCCAGTGCTGACACCGTATGGTTTGGCGGCGTTTCCCCGTGACGTTGAATCTTCACAACAAGTATGGAATGCGCGTATGGGTTATCCGGGTGATTATGATTACAGGGAATATTACCGGGACATCGGTTTTGAACTTGATGAGGAGGCGGTTGCGTCCTTCATTCATCCGGATGGCATCCGTTTAAACACCGGCATCAAATACTTTAGGATCACAGGGCACGGGGAACATAAGGAGCCTTATAATCCGGATTGGGCTTATACAAAGGCTATTCGGCACGCAGAGCATTTTTTAGCTGAAAGGCAAAAGCAAGTAGAGTACTGGGCGGGTCAAATGGGCCGCCAACCGGTGGTTTCCGCTCCGTATGACGCCGAACTGTTTGGACATTGGTGGTATGAAGGGCCACTATGGTTGGATCAGCTTTTTAGAAAGATTTACTTTGACCAGGAAGACGTCAAAACGATTACACCTTCAAAGTATTTGAGTCTTTATAAAGATTATCAGGTCTGTGAACTTGCCATGTCCTCATGGGGACGCAACGGTTATGCAGATGTATGGCTTGGAGAGGAAAATGACTGGGTTTATCCCGCCCTGCATCAAGCTGAAAAAGACTTAATCAGGCTTGCTAACAATATGATCAGGCCGCAGCCATTTGAAAGCAGGGTATTAAACCAGATGGCCAGGGAGCTTATGCTGGCTCAAAGCAGTGATTGGGCCTTCATCATGGATAATAAAACTGTGGTCGATTATGCGGTGAAGCGAACAAAATACCACGTAAACCGCTTTAGCAGGCTGAAAGTCATGATTGAGTCGGGGGAAATTGATGAGAAATGGCTGAGTACGGTTGAGCAGATTGATAACATCTTTCCAGATGTCGACTATCGTGATTATCGCTCAAATTATCCGGTTTATCATTTTCTTGCGAAAAGAAAAAGCCCACGGGTTTTGATGTTATCCTGGGAGTTTCCGCCGTTAGTTGTAGGAGGTATATCACGGCATGTTTACGACCTTTCACGTCATCTGGTAAAAAAAGGTTGGGAAGTGCATGTGGTAACAAGTGAAACCGGTAACACCCCCCATACAGAGATGGTAGAAGGAGTGCACGTTCACCGGGTTCATGTGATGAAACCTGATGGTGATGAGTTTCTGCATTGGGTTTTCCAACTTAATTTAATGATGATTGACAGTGTGCAAATGTTAGTTGACTCGGGCCTGGATTTCGATCTCATTCATGCCCATGACTGGCTGGTCGGCGATGCGGCGAGGTCTCTGAAGCAGCGTTATGGCCTGCCGCTGATTGGGACGATTCATGCGACTGAACATGGGCGCAACCAGGGAATTCATAATGATTTCCAACGAAACATTCACAGCCAGGAATGGAGACTTACTTATGAAGCGAAGCGCGTCATTGTCTGCAGTACGTACATGAAGCGTGAAGTTCTTGATATATTTCAATTGCCTTCAGAAAAGGTGGATATTGTTCCGAACGGGGTTGATGCAGGGGCGCTCTGTATAAAGGATACTGCATTTGTTCAATACTCAAAAGAACCTTATGCCGGGGCTCATGAAAAAATCATTTTATTTTTCGGCAGGCTGGTCCGGGAAAAAGGAGTACACACCATGATAGAAGCCATACCTTTAATATTGAAGGAATGCCCGGATGCCAAGTTTGTCATCGTCGGCAAAGGCCCGGCTCTGCCGGAACTGGAGAGACAAGCGGCAAAACTAGATGTGGAATATAAAGTATTATTCACGGGCTTTTTAACGGATGAAGAACGGAATCATTTGCTTAATATTGCCAGTGTGTGCCTTTTTCCTAGTTTATATGAACCGTTTGGCATAGCTGTCTTAGAGGCCATGGCAGCGGGAGCCCCGGTTGTTGTATCAGATGTCGGGGGTTTGGGCGATATTGTTCAGCATGGCCATAACGGACTAAAAATGTTACCGGGAGATGCTGCTTCCTTGAGCCGTCAGGTGATTGAAATAATCAAAAATGAGGATTTGGCACATGCCATGGCGGATATAGCCAGAAAGGAAATTGGCAGATTCGATTGGCACAACATCGCCGAACATACTATCGGGGTTTACCTAAAGGCGATGGATAGAGAGACGGAGAAAAGCGCTCTTACGCAGGCAGCTACTATAACTGATCAAAAATCGGTTTAAATGGCCTACTTTCTGTACGAAAGGAGAAGATTTTGACATGAAAGCAGTTATCATGGCCGGCGGAAAAGGAACGAGATTATGCCCCCTCACATGTTTTCAACCGAAACCAATGGTGCCTCTTTTAGGTCGTCCATGCATGGAGTATATTATTGAACTGTTAAAAAGACACGGAATCTTCAATATTGCCGTGACACTTCAGTTTTTACCGCAAGTAATCAAGAGCCATTTTGGTGATGGCGCAGAGTATGGTGTACATTTAACCTATTTTGAGGAAACCACTCCCCTGGGGACAGCAGGGAGCGTCAAAAACGCGGAAGAATTTTTGGACGACACGTTCGTCGTAATCAGCGGTGACGCTTTGACTGATTTTAATCTAAGCCAGGCTATCGATTTTCACCGCCGGAAACAAACTATGGGAACTCTGGTTCTAACTAAGGTAAACGTACCACTGGAATATGGCGTGGTTATGACCGAGGAGGACGGGAGGATCATCCGCTTTTTAGAGAAACCCAGCTGGAGTGAGGTCTTTAGTGATACCGTTAACACAGGAATATACGTTTTGGAACCGGAGATTTTAAAATTATTCCCCAGGGAAAAAGAATACGATTTCAGCAAGGACTTGTTTCCGCTGGTGATGGAACGGGAACAGGATTTATATGGATTTGTGGCTCAGGGTTATTGGTCGGATATAGGGAGTCATTCTCAATACCGGCAAGCCCAATTTGATATGCTCCTGGGAGAAATTCAGTTGCCGGTCAATGGTTTTGAGGAAGCGCCGGGCATGTGGTTTGAAGAAGAGATAAAAATTCCTGCTGACGCTAAGATAGAAGGCCCTTCCTATATTGGCCGGGGAACGATTATTGATCCTGGGGCGGTCATCGGACCTTATACCATTATGGGCCGATATAATCGGGTGTGTGAGGGCGCGTATACGGAGCATACCGTGATGTGGAATCATAACTATCTGGGAAAAGCCGTGAGTTTGAGCGGGGCGACTCTTGGCAATGGAATATATATAGGCGCGGGCAGCCGTGTATATGATAATGCGGTAATCGGCGAAAAAACTGTAGTTAAAGATTTAGCCGTCATCAAGCCAGGTGTAAAAATATGGCCTGAGAAAACGATCGCGGCTGGAACGGTGCAATCATCTTCATTAATTTGGGGTGGATCTGTGTCGAGCAGTTTGTTTGGTTCAGATGGAATAAGTGGAATACCTAATTGGGAATTAACGCCGGAATTCATCGGCAAAGTAGCTTCAGCCTATGGTTCCCGCCTTCGCCTGGGAGTGACGGTGTGTGTAAGCTGTGACGAAGATTATTATAACAAAATTCTTAAATTTTCTGTTATTTCCAGTTTGCTGGCTACAGGGGTAAAAGTGCGTGATATCGGAACAACAGTTACACCGATTGCCCGTTTTGAGTGTCGACATTCTCACAGTGACGGGGCTATTCATATACGTCAGGGGGGTGGCGAAGGGGTAAAAACAGTTTGTGTCCAATTTTTTGACAGAGAAGGATTGCCGATCGATAAAGACATGGAGCGAAAGATAGAAAATGCGTATCTGCAAGAGGACTTTACCAGGCCCAACGTTTCTCAGTTAGGTCTGTTAGAACAGGTACCCGCAACGGTCAAACATTACCTGGAGGAGATTCTTTCCCGCGTAGACCTGGGAATTTTCTATGCCCGGCGATATAAGGTGGTTTATCATTGCAGTAGTCCGCTGGTTGTCTCCATCCTGTCACAATTGTTGGACAGTCTTGGTTGTGAAGCAATGGGGATTCTTAACGGCACAACTCCTTTGGCTAAGGTAGTAATGGACAACAAGGCGGATCTGGGCATTGAGTTGGATACCAGTGGTCAAAATATGCGCTTAGTGACAGAAAAGGGGAAAGTTTTATCTGAGGAGGAACTTTTAGTACTCAAAACGTTGACAACCTTGAAGAATCGTTCCCCTATCGCTATTCCTGTAACGGCTCCATCAATCCTTGATAATATGATGGAGGAGGCGGGAGTTTCGGTTGTACGGACAAAAGCAGTTCCCCGTTCTTTGCTGGAAGTTGGTAAAAATAATTCACTTCAGGTTCATTACGATAGTTTTTACTCTTTGGTTTCCATTATGGAATACCTGATTAAAACAGGTACTAACCTGCATAGTTTCATCGAAGAACTACCTGAATTTTACATCAGTATGAGAGATGTTATCTGTCCTTTTGAAGCAAAAGGACGCGTTATGCGTTGTTTAATGGAAGAGATCAAAGATCAGAATACTGAACTAATCGATGGAATTAAAGTGTTGACGGATGATGCGTGGGCTCTCATCCTACCCGATTCGGAAAAAGCGTTGTTTAAGGTTGTAGCCCAGGGAATATCACGAAGCAAGGCTGAGGAATTAACAGAGAAGTACAAGAACAAAATAATCGCGTATAGCAGATATAATAATTAATAATTCAAGGAACTCTGTACCTAGTTTTGTTGGGACGCAGAGTTATGTCCACTAAAAGGATGAATTGGTAATAATATTCTAAGGGCAGGCATATCGTTTAGATTACCTGCCTTTAGATTGCATATTACTTGATTATTATTGCTACAACACCAACAAGCTTATTACTCCTGTCAATACATCTCCTTTTAAATGCAATAGTTTGCCCCATTGCCATCCATGCCTTCCTAATCAGAGTCCGGAATTAAAGAAATTTACAGTAAAACAATACTGTCGGATGGTATAGTGTGTTACAATTACCGTGTGTTTATTGAGATATAGACTGCCACGGAAATTGCATTTTTGCCGTATAAGGAGAGTATTATGCCAATTCTTACTTTTCCCCATTTGGGGGAGTCATATAGTGTTGCCGCTGACAATATTTGAACCAAGTCTGCCAGAGATAAATGACTACAAAAAGATAAGATTACATGGGCCAA
>MVQK01000089.1 GCA_002067515.1 Pelotomaculum sp. PtaB.Bin013
ATTTTTTTATTATGAAGTTGGGTTGGTTTGTTATTGTTTTTTACAATTCGTTACGGTAGTTAATTTTCAGGATAGAATAAAAAATGGATGTTGAACTTGCTGTTGCGGTGGTTAGAGCAGAAGCCAACCTCACCTATCGGCTCTAATTCAGACATTAATAGAGTTCAATACACAGAAGATATGTAACTATTCTTGAAGATACAACTTGTCCAGTTTCTTGGGGTATGCCTTGCTCCGGATATACCACTATTTGAATGGCTTGAAGCTTTTAGCTCGTCCTGTCTACAGCCAATGATTGGCCGGCAAATGTAACTCGTTGATAAGAATAAATACTTAGTCGCTTAATCGTTGCTTTTGCCGATATTGCCTTATAGCGTTTTGGAGGTATTCAAGGTTCAGGGCTTTTTGAGTAATATTGTTTTATTAAAAAGAATTAATAATATTTTATCTATTACACCAACAAATTCATTTTTAATGAAACGCTAGTTTGAAAAGGAGCTATGGGCTCCTTAGCTTGAGTTTCATTTTTTGTGTAAACCGATAGTTTTAAAAGTGAATATCTTTGTAGTGAGCCCCTGCCTGGAATAACGGCGGGGGTTTTGAATTTTATAGATAATAGTAGATTATTGCTTAGGACATTAAACGCCGAACATGAGCCGTATTATATGCTCAAGGGGCGTCAACGACAAAGTTGTATATATAAAAACAGAAGTAAAAAGGAGCTAAATTATTGTATTGGTAATTATTGACCAAATATAGCTAAATATTAGGTTTGCTAAAATATGGTAGCATATAAATCACAAACAAGTGCAAAGGGGGTAAGAATAATGAGGACTGTTCTAAAATATAAGTCAGTGGGATTTAATAAAATTAAAACAATTTTTTTCACTGCCTTATTGCTGTCAATAGCTTTTTTATCCGGCGCGCTGGTTGAAAGATCAGATCATATCATACAAGACATATATGCGACTGCGCCGGTAGTGCTTGATGAAATAAAAACATTTTTACACGAACAGGTTATTATCAAAGTTAATTCAACAGCCGGTTATTTTAAGTGGGGATCAGTTATTACACTTTCAATTTTTGAACGCAGCTTGGCCAGCTTGATTAGAGGGCCCTAAAAAATATATTAGCGGAGGTGCATTCATTTGAGTGAAACTAAAATTGTTATAATTTCGAGAAAATGGCCGCAGGCAGTGATACAAAAGTTATGGCAGAAATTATATCTTTTGTGTGGAAAGGCCGTTGGTAAAAAAAACAACATTACAAAATGATTTGAGGTGGTGTGTCTTGATTGTGTGAAAAATATCCGGCACATTGAATATAAGGAGGAGAAAAACTTAAATTAATCCATAATCATTTGTGTGAAAAATGAGAATGTAAATTTTACGGCGAACGGGTCAGTTAAAAAGGTAAAGATGAGTTATTAACCTTGGTTTTAAAACCACGAAAGATCCGGCTGTAAAGTTTACCATATTATCTGAACTGATTACCCCGGTAAATTGCATTAGTTAGTTTATTTTGGTATAATTCCTACGTCGAAGAAAATAGGTAGAGGTGAGAGGTTTTGCCGTCATTAACAGGAAAAGTGATCCCGGTAAATATTAACGAAGAGATGAAGCATTCCTACCTGGATTATGCTATGAGCGTCGTAGTCGGAAGAGCGCTTCCTGATGTGCGCGACGGTTTGAAACCGGTTCACCGCCGTATTCTTTACGCGATGCACAATCTTGGTCTTTCGCCTGAAAAGCCGTACCGTAAATCAGCGTTTATCGTCGGGGATGTGCTGGGGAAATATCACCCTCACGGGGATCTGGCTGTATACGACGCTTTGGTGCGTATGGCGCAGGATTTTGCCGCCCGTTATCCAATGGTGGACGGACATGGCAACTTTGGGTCCGTCGACGGGGACTCGGCGGCGGCAATGCGTTATACGGAAGCGAGGCTGTCTAAGATTGCGACAGAAATGCTCTCCGATATTGAAAAAGAAACAGTCAGCTTCATTCCCAACTATGACGAAAAAACCGAAGAGCCGACTGTTCTGCCTTCCAGGATCCCTAATTTATTGGTCAATGGTTCCGCCGGCATCGCGGTGGGAATGGCGACCAATATCCCGCCTCATAATCTCGGTGAAGTAATCGACGGGGTAATCATGCTGATTGACGACCCGGATGTAAGTATAAAAGATCTGACAACAGCCATAAAAGGGCCGGATTTTCCCACCGGGGGAAAAATAATGGGCATGGAAGGTATTTGGAACGCTTACCGCACCGGCCGGGGCAGCATTAAAGTCCGCGCACAGGCGGTAATTGAAAAAAACAGCAATGGGAAAAGCAGTATTATTGTTAATGAAATACCATATCAGGTTAATAAAGCGCGCTTAATTGAAAAAATAGCCGAACTGGTAAAAGACAAGAAGCTGGAAGGGGTTGGCGACCTGCGGGATGAGTCGGACCGCAGGGGCATGCGTATTGTTATTGAACTAAAAAGGGATGCCAACCCACAGATAATTCTTAATCAGCTTTATAAACACAGCCAGATGCAAGAGAGTTTTGGCGTTATCATGCTGGCCCTCGTAGATGGGAAACCCCGGTATTTAAATCTGAAACAAGCTTTATTTTACTATCTTGAGCACCAGAAAGACGTAATTGTAAGGCGCACCCGCTTTGAGTTAAAAAAGGCGGAAGCGCGCGCGCATATTGTTGAAGGCCTGCGTATCGCCTTGTCCCATCTGGATGAGATAATCAAAATTATCAGGTCTTCCCGCACGACGGAAATCGCTAAAGCATCTTTAATGGAAAGATTTAATCTTTCCGAAAGACAAGCCGAAGCTATTGTTGAAATGCGTTTACGGCAACTGACCGGTTTGGAACGTGAGAAATTAGAGCAAGAATACAAAGAACTTATGGAAAAAATAAATTATCTCCGCTCAGTGCTTGCAGATGAGCGAAAAGTTTTAGACATTATCAAGAGTGAATTGTCCGCCATAAGGAAAAAATACGCCGACCCGCGGCGTACCAGCATATCGTATGAAGAAGTGTCTTTTGAAGAAGAAGATTTAATCCCGGAAGAAGAAGTTGTAATTACTATTACCAACCAGGGTTATGTTAAAAGAATACCGCTTGATACATACCGCAGCCAGCGCCGGGGCGGCCGCGGCGTAACCGCCATGGGCACTAAAGAGGAGGATTTTGTCAGGCATCTGTTCATAACTACGACACATCACTTTTTATTGTTCTTTACCAACCGCGGAAAGGTATACCGGCTTAAAGTGCACGAAATACCGGAGGCCGGCAGGCAGGCCAAAGGAACGGCGCTGGTGAACCTGATATACATCGAAAACAATGAAAAAGTGACGGCGGTTATCCCGGTGCGTGAGTTTAAACCGGATCAGTATTTATTTATGGTGACCAAGCGCGGAGTTGTTAAAAAAACTCAGTTGAATCATTACGATACCTCCCGCCGGGACGGAATTATCGCCCTTTCATTGGACGAGCAAGATGAATTAATTGACGTTAAATTAACCACCGGCAAAGAGGAAATCATTTTAGCGACTATGAATGGTCTGGCTATTCGTTTTTCAGAGCAGGAAGTACGCTTTACGGGTCGTGTTTCACGTGGAGTAAAAGGAATTTCTTTAAGGAAAAATGACGTAGTGGTAGGGATGGAGACTGTTCGTCCGGACTCCTATTTGCTTACCGTGACGGCCAACGGATTCGGCAAACGCACGCAAATATCCGAATATCGCCTGCAATCCCGCGGCGGCAAAGGGATCATCAATGTCAAAACAAGCGACAGGAATGGCCCGGTGGTTGCGGTTCAGGAAGTGAAAGGTGAAGAAGAAATAATGATGATTAGCGCGGAAGGAATTATTATTCGCCTGAGCGTCAGTGATATATCCGCCATGGGCCGCTCAACCCAGGGAGTGACCTTGATGCGCCTTGACCCGGGGGATTTAGTGGTGGCGGTTGCCAAGGTGTATATGGAAGATTGAAATTAAAGCAGCCTTTTCCATAACGGTTTCATGATGCAAACCGGCGATTAATATCACCGGTTCTTTTCATTTGTCAGAGGAAAGGGGACACACCTCCCTAACGGGCTTATATTTAGGGTCGGAGGAATGTCCCCGATTATAAGGGCGGAACATGGGATGCGTTGTATGTCCAATGGTCATACAATTGTTTTTATGATTTCGCTTTTATGTTTTAGCTTGACTATAAAAGGCCAAAATAGTAATTGGGAGTATTGTAAACAGGACACTTTTATATTATAATAATATCAAGGTCAGTCAAAGTCAAAGTATCTGCGGCACAGGGATGGTGACAATAATGAACAATATTTCCGACCTTATCGAGCGGTATCTAAAGAAAATGCTGGCGGAAAGCATTCAGGATTTTATTGAGGTCCAACGCAGTGAACTGGCGAACCGCTTTAACTGTGTGCCCTCGCAGATCAACTATGTATTGACGACCCGGTTTTCAACGGGGCGGGGGTATATCGTGGAGAGCAGGAGAGGCGGAGGCGGATTTATCAGGATTGTCAAGGTGCCCCTGGATCAGCGGGTGGATCTCATTCTTGATATCAGTAATATGATTGGCGATTCAATATCTCAAAACGAAGCCGCAGGTTTAATCCGGAGACTGCTGGAGGAGGAGTTGATCACCAAAAGAGAGGCGCGCTTAATGCTCTCAGCGATGGACGGCAGTATACTGCGTCTGAATTTACCTGCGCGTGACCAATTAAGGGCTATGATCTTAAAAGCGATGGTAGTAGCGGTATTGAGAGAATAAATGTTAAGGTGATATTTCGGAAAGCTTGAAGGGGGAGTCTAATTATGTTATGCGAGCGCTGCGGACAGCGTCCGGCGACGGTGCATATGACAGAAATAATAAACGCTCAAAAAAGTGAAACTCATCTTTGTGAAGTGTGTGCCAGGGAAATCCAGCCGCAGGGATTTGCTTTTGTACCGCAAATACACCTGCACAATTTCCTCGCCAGTCTATTAAATCATGAATTGGGCGGGGAGCAACGTGATCAAGCGGAGACAACCGGGAACAGATGCGAAAAATGCGGCGTTCCTGAAGAACAGATTGTCAAACAGGGACTTCTTGGCTGCGGCGACTGCTACCCTTTCTTTGAAGACAAGGTGCTTCCTCTGCTGCGAAGAATCCACGGCAGCACCAGGCATACGGGTAAAGTGCCTGAGCGCACCGGGGGACGCGCCCGTTTGGTGAAGGAGATAGACACCTTGAAGAGTCGTCTCAAAGAGGCGGTTAGCCGCGAGGATTTTGAACAGGCTGCTCAACTGCGCGACCAAATTCATCAACTGGAAAAGAGTATGAATGAGGGGGGGGAGGTTTGATGCCGCTGAAAAAGACAGTCAATGATTCCCACAGCAACTGGATGGATGGGGCCGGCCCGGAGTCGGACATTGCGATTAGCAGCCGGGTTAGAGTAGCTAGAAACCTTGCTGACATCCCTTTCCCGCATCTGTTGAATAATGCTAAGGCCGAAGATGTTATTCACGCGGTACGGCTGGCAGTTGAAGACAAGGAACTGGCAAGGCAAGCCGGCGTCCTTGAGATGAGCCTGTTAGGCGAATTGTCCCCGGTGGAAAGACAGATACTAGTAGATAAGCATTTGATCAGCCCGGATCTAATAAACAGTTTTGAGTGCAAGGCGGTTGTGTTGAGGGATGATGAAGTAATCAGCATTATGGTTAATGAGGAAGACCATTTACGGATTCAGTGCCTGCTTTCTGGTTTGCAGCTTAAAGAGGCATGGGATTTGATTAATCAGGTCGATGACGGATTGGAAAAAACGCTGGATTATGCTTTTTCCGAGCAGCTTGGCTACCTTACGGCATGTCCCACTAATGTAGGGACCGGAATGCGTGCTTCGGTCATGCTGCACTTGCCTGGCCTGGTCCTGGTAAAGCAGCTGAAAGGAGTGCTGAACGCTATCAGTAAAGTCGGCCTAACAGCACGGGGTCTTTTTGGAGAGGGTACTGAAGCGCTGGGAGATTTGTTTCAAATATCCAATCAAATTACCCTTGGGCAGACTGAGGAGGAGATCATCAGCAACCTTACCGCTGTTGTCCGGCAAATAATCTCCCAGGAAAAGGCCACTCGCGCGGCCCTTTATAAAGATAGGCGGGATTTTGTCGAGGACCGTGTTTATCGTGCTTACGGCATCTTGAAAAACGCGCATATTCTGTCTTCTGAAGAGGCGATGCGTTTATTTTCCGATTTGCGGCTGGGCATAGAAATGAATCTTCTGTCGGGTATACCGGCTAAACTGTTAAATGAACTAATGGTCAGAATAAGGCCGGCCTTCTTAATCAAGTTGGCCGGGCGGGAGATGTCCGCCCACCAGAGGGATGTTTTCAGGGCGGAGTTAATCAGGAATGAGTTTAAAGAATTTGATTGTTAATTGGAGGTGATTGGCGTGTTCGGAAGATTTACCGAGCGGGCGCAAAAAGCGTTATATTTTGCCCGGGAAGAAGCGAAAAATTCAGGCTATCCGTATGTTGGGACTGAGCACCTGCTGCTTGGCCTGATCCGCGAAGGTGAGGGTGTGGCGGCTAAAGTGCTGGATGCGGTTGGCCTTGATGCGGATAAAGTACGGTCGGCGGTAGCGCAAATAGTGGAAGCCGCCAAAGGGTCGGCGACGGGTGAACCGGCGCTTAC
The DNA here is from genome assembly GCA_002067515.1 of Pelotomaculum sp. PtaB.Bin013. GTDB lineage: Bacteria > Bacillota > Desulfotomaculia > Desulfotomaculales > Pelotomaculaceae > Pelotomaculum_D > Pelotomaculum_D isophthalicicum. The sequence goes on from MVQK01000089.1 coordinate 6,690, forward strand.
CCCACGCACAAAACGGGTGTTGGAGCTGTCGGTGGATGAAGCCAGGCGCATGGGGCACAATTATATTGGCACAGAGCATTTGTTGCTGGGGTTGGTCCGCGAAGGAGAAGGCGTAGCGGCCCATATCCTGAACGCATACGGCGCTGACGGCAACAAGGTCCGTGCCATGGTAGTCAACATGCTGGGCGGGCAGTCAGGCGCCGCCGCTGAAGGGGGACAGCCGGCCGGCAACGCGAAGGACGGCGGAACGCGCACATTGGAACAGTACGGGCGCGACTTGACTGTTTTGGCCAAGGAAGACAAACTCGACCCGGTAGTCGGCAGGGAAAAAGAAATAGAAAGGGTAATCCAGATCTTAAGCAGGCGCACGAAAAACAACCCGGTGCTGATTGGCGAACCGGGCGTGGGTAAAACCGCCGTGGCCGAGGGACTGGCCCAACGGATAAACGCCGGAAACATACCGGAAGTGTTGGAAAATAAACGAGTGGTAACCCTTGATATGGGCTCACTGGTGGCAGGGACCAAGTACCGGGGTGAGTTTGAAGAGCGGTTGAAAAAAATTGTTGATGAGATTCGCCAGTCCGGCAATGTCATCCTGTTTATCGATGAACTGCATACCATGGTTGGAGCGGGCGCTGCCGAAGGGGCCATAGACGCGGCGAACATTTTAAAGCCCGCGCTGGCCAGGGGAGAGTTGCAGTGCATTGGCGCGACCACGCTGGATGAGTACCGCAAGTATATTGAAAAAGACGCCGCCCTGGAGCGCCGTTTCCAGCCGATTACCGTCGAGGAACCGACAGTTGAGGAAACCATTCAAATTCTGCACGGTCTGAGGGATAAATACGAGGCCCACCACCGCGTCAGGATTACTGATACCGCGCTGGAAGCGGCCGCCAAGATATCGAGCCGTTATATTACCGACCGCTTTCTACCTGACAAAGCCATTGACCTGGTGGACGAAGCCGGTTCAAAAGTAAGGTTGCAGGCTTTTACCGCGCCGCCGGATTTAAAAGAACTGGAAAAGAAATTGGAAGTGCTGCAAAAAGAAAAAGAAG
>MVQK01000090.1 GCA_002067515.1 Pelotomaculum sp. PtaB.Bin013
TCGATCTTACTTCCTTGGCTAAACCTTGCGCCACTGAAGTCAGCTTGTGGCTTGACGAACACAGAACTGAAATTAATACTTTGGCCAATTCACCAATTATCGCCACCGGGAATCGTGATGCAATCCTATCTTACTTAACTACTGAGCAAAAACGCTTTAATGACTATGAGTCCTTACTTATGGTCGACGGCAAGGGCGATTACTATTCAACAGATGGCAGCACAGGCAGTATCAGTGACAGGGATTACTTTAAGCAAGTGATGGGCACCGGGCAGGCGGTAGTCTCCGACCCGATTGTTTCCAGAGTGACCGGACATCTTGTTGTCGCGGTGGCCGCGCCGCTGAAGAGGGACAACCAAGTCACAGGGCTTTTATTGGGCACACAGCCGATAGACGAGATTATTAGTGAATTATCTACGATCAAGGTTGGCAAGACGGGCTACGCCTATATGATTCAGGGGGATGGCCTGTGCATCGCCCATCCTGATAAAAATATGGTTATGAAATTAAACCTGTTAAAGGACAGCAGCCTTGATTCGAATTTGACGTCAGCCGCGCAAAAGATGGTTAAAGGGGAAAGCGGCGTTACCCGCTACGTCTTTGAGGGTGTGGATAAGTTCATCGCATATGCTCCGGTGGCGGGAAGCAAGTGGTCTCTCGTACTGACGAGCCCTGTTGCGGAACTTTCGGCCGCTTTGAGATCCCTGGCTGTTATTTCGATTATTCTGACCTTGGTTGTTTTGTTTATCGCGGGAGCCGTCGCGGTTGTCCTGTCCAATCAGATTGTCAAACCCATCCTGGTGTTAAAAGATGAATTCAATATGCTGGCGGAAAAGGGCGGCGATCTTACCCAGGAAATCAAGGTGCGAAGCAATGATGAGACGGGCGACTTGGCCAAGGCTGTTAACCAATTCCTGGCCAACCTGAGGGCGATTATGTTGGATGTAAAAAGCGCCTCGATACAGGTGGCCGGGACATCCCAGCAACTGACTTCGAGTGCCCAGCAAACCGCGGCCGGAGCCGGTGAAACCGCGGTCACCATGGGTCAAATCGCCGCCACGGTTGACCGGGTTTCATCAAACACGCAGACTGTGGCGCAAGCTTCCGAGACTGCCGCCAAGTTCGCCGGTGAGGGGGATCGGGGAATAGCCAAGTTGATTGGACAGATGCAAAGTATCGCCGGATCGGCAGAACAGGTTGCTGTTACCATTAATGAACTGAGCAAAAAATCTCAAGAGATTAACCAAATTGTCGGACTAATTACTAACATAGCCGACCAGACCAACTTACTGGCTCTGAATGCTGCTATAGAAGCAGCCCGGGCAGGGGAACAAGGGCTGGGATTTGCCGTCGTGGCTGAAGAAGTAAGGAAGCTGGCCGAAGAATCCGCTAACGCCACGAAGGAAATTGGCAACTTGGTGAACGCCATCCAGGCTGAATCACAGAGAGCGGTTGAGAGCATGGCTAAAGGCGGCAGGGACGTTGAAGCGGGCACAATAGTTATTCAGGAAGTAGGGGATGGTTTTAAAAATATTATCAGTTCCGTGCAAAGTCTGACGGAGGAGATTCAAAGTGTAGCGGCCGCTACGGAAGAGGTGTCGGCGGGTGTGCAGAATGTGGCTGCCGCGACACAAGAACAAACGGCCGCTATGGAAGAGGTTTCAGCGTCAGCCGAATCCTTGTCCAAACTGTCTGAAGAACTGGACGCTATAGTAGGCAAGTTTAAAATATAGCATTTTCGCGTTGTATACCCGGGGGAGGCTAACAGCAATTTTAAAGCAGGCGATTTCCGCCTGCTCTTTGTTTACGGCTCAAATAGTTATTATTATAAATTCTTCCACGTAATTATTTTACCGTCATTTTGCGGATTATCAGCTGGCTGGGCGTGCTGTTTCTGTTGAATTCCAGGTAAATTGCTGTCTTTTAGGTAAAAAAAACCATCCACTATATTATCTGAATCTTGTTTTGCGTGAGAATTGGGGATATCATCCGTCAGGTTGGCAGTATCAAAATGAATTATATGATGACCGTTTTCCTTCCTGGCCAATGTTAGCGGTATAGTCGTCTTAGAGCCGGAAGACCATGTGTTGCTGTTTACCTTTATTGCCGCGGTATCATCAGGACAAATCCAGGGGGTTGGGCTAATTTCATCAGAAAAATTATTTAGCGTGTGGTAAAGTATTTTGCCGTTTTCGTGCCAGCAAGCCGCAACTTCTTCTCTTACATGAAGCAGGAGCGGAGATTCGATTGCCGTGCTTTTTTCCGATAATATCACTTGTTGCTGCCAATCGCCCGATTTTCGCCTATAGTTTAACCTGAATTTGCCTGCGCCGAAAGAAGACCACAGGAGATGAATGTTGTCTTGCGGGTCAATGAACATAGAAGGTATACCGCAGTTGCAATCAGCGTCAATTAGAGGAACAGGCGGCCCCCACTGGCTGCTGCCGGAATTAAAAAAGTTATAGTAAAGCTGAAAATACCTGCCGTCAAAATAGCGGTGAACAAGGTGAAGGTTGCCTTGTGTATCGCTGTCTAGCGCGCCTGCCAAAAAAGAAACGTATTTCTTGGGACCTGCGTCTTTGGTGCTGATATCCAGGAGAATATCCAAAGCGCAGGGTACATCATAATGTGTCTTTATCAAAAGGTTCTTACGCGCATCGATTAGATAGTGTACAACAGACCATTCATCGGGATTGCTTCTGAATCCACAGACAATATGTACAACACCCCACCGGTCAATATGCGCAATGGGGAAAAAGGGCTGCCCCCTGAGGTTATCCATAGGTAGGATATTTCTTGACCAATTAAGGCCGTCCCATTGCATGTATGTAAGTTCATTTAATCTCCTGACGGCGCAAAGATGAATATGATTGTTTTGGTCTGTAACCGCGGTAAAAGGGCCGGAGACTTCATCAGTTAGTTCTGAGGGATTGGACCAGGTCTTTCCTTCGTTTTCAGATGTTCCGCAATTTAAAAAAGCGTCCGGAGCCAGATAGAAAAGCCATAGCTTGCCTGTCGCGTCCCGGAGCATCTGATGGCTCAGTAAAAAATTACTCTGCGAGGAGATGATACAGCCAGTCGAAACATCCATCAATAAATCCCCCTAAAACATTTGATATCGTGAAGCCGGCAAAAGTGTGAATACGGTTAATTGCCAGGAGCCCATGTTTCGCAAGCTCCGTTATAGATATTTACACACTCAGCATCTTTTAGCAGGAAACAAATAATAAACGGACAACAACAATTGATATTTTTACCTTCGAACTCTTTATTCAGTTTATCGACAGATTCCTTAATAATATCATTGATCTCACTAAATATAATTTGCATGTTGTTTTTTTTGGGTTCACTTGCTGCTGCTATACTGTTATTATTTAGTTTGTCAACTGCTTTATCCATAATTTCTTTGATTTCAGTAACTATTGCCTTCATGCTTTCCTGGTTTAGCCCATCGATTGTATCCTTTATTATGTCCATGGCCTCAGCTATGTCCTTAATCATTTATTTCCTCCTTCTAGTTATTATTAATAATAACGCGTCAACAAAAGTTACAAGTCCTGGCCGGCAGGATGACAATCGCTTTTATCAATATTATTAAAAAGATATTGTAAAGTTTAACAAAGTATGCATAAAGAAGGAGAATGTTTTAGTAAAAAATTGCCGGTTAAACCGGCAATAGTTGATAAATAGTATCAAATTTTTATTACTAGTCGCATTCATTATCCGCGCAATCGCCGGGATCCCATGTTTCGCAAGCTCCGTTAAAGATGTTCACACACTTGGCGTCTTTGAAAATGAAAAAAACAAAATTTGGAGCAGAGCACTTTGATCCGCCTTTTGAACAATCGAGCACACCCATTGTTTCCTTCATCGCTTCCACAGCCGCCATAGTCTCTTTGACCACTTAGTACGACCCTCCTTTTTAGGTGTTATTTAAATTTTATGCTTAGTGCTTGCAAATAGTGTCATTAGAACGGGCTGCTTGAAAATTATTTATTAATTCGTACCGGTCGATGCTGAAGATCGCATGTTTATATTAATGTACTTTTGGCGCCATGCGAAAAAATGTTGGATTTGCAGGAATTATATTCTTGCTGGCGAAATTTCATGAAATACTGGCAAGTCTCCGGTTATTCAAGGAGTGGATATGCGTGGTGGATTTTTATGTTTTTGTTATCCTGGTGGCGCTATTTATGTATGTTCTTGTAGTAAATGACATAACAGTTCTCTATAAAGCTTATTTAGTTTTTCATTATTTGCTTGGCATGTGGCCGTTCTGCAATTTTCTTATTAATGTAACCCCTGATCAGCAACTGCAATGGGTGTTCCTGAGCGCGGCTTTTGTTAGTCTTTGCTTTCTCGGCTTCGGGTGGCATATATTCGCTTTAGTTTTAACTGGAAAAATCAAGAATGTAAAGAAAGCGTACCTGTACCTGTGGGCTGTGCCTGCTGTCTTTTGCTCCTTGCTGGTTATAACCAACCCGTGGCATTTTCTGTTCGCCAAACCATCCTTAAACGGATGGGCGACGCGTACTTACGGGCCTTTTTTTTGGCTGTTTGTATTCTCAATAATAATTTACTTTATCGTGGGTGGTGCGCTAATGATATATGAATTGGCGACTGTCTCCGAAAAGAATAAGAAAAAGCAGTTGATGCTCTGCATCTGGGGAGTTGTATCTTTTCTTGCGTTGTCAATCACTGACGTGCTGCTAAATGCCTTTATTCTGCCAGAGACCGTTGTCGTGCCCGGCTTGACTTCTTCCGGCCTCATTATTTTAGCTATATGCTTCGTAGTGGCCATACAGAAGTACGACTTGTTTAAAATTGTAAGCATCGCCCAGCGTGAAGTAATTGATAGCATGGCCACAGGCATGGTCATCATTGACAAAAACGAAGTTGTTCTCGATATCAACAAAAGCGCGGGCAGATTGATCAACCTTCAACCGGGTCATGTTTTTAATGTTGGGGAATTCTATCCAGCTTCAGGAATTGAGTTTGACGGAGAGTTTCTGGAGGAATATGGCGGTGACAAATCAAAAATCCTTCAAACGGAAATAATTATCAATCAAGAACAACCGCGCCATGTTGCCATGAACATTTCACCTGTGTTTGACCATAAAAAAAATTTATTGGGCCGGAGCATTACCTTAAACGACGTAACCGAATTGCGCGGGTTGATCGAAAAAATCAACGAAAATAATGAGACATTAAAACTGCAAAATGAAGAGTTGCTGCAATTTCAGTCAAAGCTTTATAAAGCGAACAGGAAACTTGAACAGATGTCGATTACAGATGCGTTGACCGGTTGTTATAACAAACGGTATATACTTAATCAACTGGACTACGAAATTGCCGCCGCGCGCCGTTATAGTATTCCATTTTCGCTAATGCTTTTAGATTTGGATAAATTTAAGCTTATTAACGACACGTACGGACACCTGGCCGGAGACGATGTGCTGCGGGGCGTGGTGGACATCGTTAACAAAAATCTTCGCAGGTCTGATATACTGGCCAGGTTCGGGGGCGAAGAATTCATTATTTACATACCTCATATAGATCATGATGGCGCGGTAGCTTTGGCTAATAGAATCAGGTCCATGTTAGAGAACCAAACTGTCAAAACCATGATCGGGGAATTGTCTGTAACTATCAGCATCGGCCTGATAAGTGTCATAAAGGTTGAGTCCATAAATATAGAGGAGGATTTTTTAAAAGATTTGCTGGCGCGGGCCGATAACGCCCTTGCCGATAACGCCCTTTATGAAGCGAAGTTAAATGGGCGGAACTGTATTGTGGCGGAGGTTTTTGATTGATTAACGAATCAATCCGATATTCTGCCAATAAGGAAACGTTACAATAATTACAAAGATAGTGATTACGAAGTGAGCGAAGGCAAGCTTTAGCACCTGTTCATGGCGAAATGATTTTCCTTCAGTTCCATTAACAACATTTTGATATACGGTGCTTTGGTGCGGAAGAAACCAGGGATTGCTGCACAGGATCACAATCAATCCGATAATGAACGGATTAATCCCTGTTACGGAAGTTAACGGCATAAACATAATCATGGTAATTATTTGAGCGGGGGCGGCGGGCAGGGCGAAACGAATCAGGTAAAAGACAATAGTTATAAATAATAACAGCAGTATCTTATTACCTGTTATGTTCAAATAGGGTTCCACCTTGTCTGCGATGACAGCGGTTAACCCAATGGAAGACATGATATTCCCGAGCCCGGTTAAAGAGCCGAATGCGATCAGGTAATTCCAGTCAATATCAGAACGCACGCTTTTTTCGTCCATTATCGAACACCCGCACAGAATCAAGAAGGCGAGCATGGCTATCCACGCGGTGTTGATGTTGTGCCAGGGCTGGGTAAGAAAAGCGAGTATTGTTATCACAACAGTCATTAGTGATATTTTTTCTTGCATGGTGATATGCCCGAGAATCTTTATCTGCGACTCGATAACAGCCGGGTTCAGTTGTATTTTTCCCTGAGGCCGGTAAAAAAGGATGATAAACAGATAAGATAATAAAAAGAATAGCGCGCCTATCGGCAGCGCCGCCTTTAACCAGTATCCCCATGTTATTTGTGAGCTTATCTCTCCAGGCAGCAACCCCAATACAAGAAGATTTGACGACGAGCCGTTGAGAAACATAAAAGACATTTGGCCAAATCCTAGTAAACAGGACATCGCCAGGCCCACTGTGCCGGGACTGTAATTTTTTAGATTCAAGGCTTTGCCTAAGTTTCGGGCAAGCGGGCTGGCCAGCGCGGCGCGGCAATTATTGGAGGGGATGACCGGCGTTAGGATTAAGCCGGTTAAAGCAAATGCCAGGGTTTGTCCGATATAGCTGGGGGGGAATTTCCTCAGTAATAACAACGCCAGCCTGAATAATAAGCCTGTTTTTGATATCGACGCCGATATGGCAAGCACACCTAGCAGAAGATACCATGAAGAATTGGAGAAACCGGAAAAAGCTGTTTCCGTGGTAGTGACACCTAATAAGACCGCTAAAACAGGCAAGGAGAGAGACACAACATGAAATGAAAGGATGTTTAACCCCCAGCAAAAAGTTGCCGCTAATAGCAGCTCAATAAATATTATGTGCGGTTTGCTAAGACCATTTAATAGGAACAAGCAAGTGGAAATAACGCATATAACCGCTCCCGCAACGGCGATTGATATCCTTGTTTTATTAAGGCGTTTGGCAGGCTGCTGACGCCTGTATATTATATTCCCCGCGAGAAATTGCCCGCTTGCTAGTGTATCCTTTGCAGTTTCCCTGTTTTTTTCGCCGCTAAGTCCGGCGTTGGTAGATGACAGCCGCGCGGCCAATATTTCATTGAAATAAATTGAAAGGGAATGATGTTTTTTCATTAAGTTATAAAGGCTTGTTTTAGATAACACATACACAGCGATATCTGTCGCGGCTTGTACACTTGCCGTCCGGGGCTGGCCGGTCAGCAATGAAATTTCCCCGAAGCATTCTCCTGTTCCCAGAGAGGCCAGTTCTTGTGTTTTTCCTTCATCATCGGTGCAGAAAACTTTAACTAACGTTAATTATAATGAACAAAGAGTCTCCCGGGTCACCTTGATTAAATATGATATGACCGGCGGCAAATGACTTTCTTTCCATTTCGGGGATTATTTTCGCTAGGTTTATTCTATCCAAACCGGAAAAAAGCGGTATGCTGGATATTATTTCATACAATAGAATAACCCCCTTGTGTCCAAGA
>MVQK01000091.1 GCA_002067515.1 Pelotomaculum sp. PtaB.Bin013
AGCAAGCCAAAAAGCACTTGATAAAAATAACCAAGTGCAAAGCTGGTAAAGTACTTTTGACCGCTTTGGCATGCTAACATTAAAATTACACCTACTTTTTAATTACTAGAATTATATATTAAGCAAGCCTTATCTGTAAAGATCTATTTTTTTTGCCAGCCATTCCACACTAAACGGCTGTTTCGGTAAAACAACCCGGTAATGTTATAATAATAAAAAAATTATATTGTAAAAGGAGCTTACTATTTATATGGAAGATTATCTTGTGCGAGGAATAGGCGAGGATGGGCAGTTTCGTGTTTTTGCCGCTGTTACCACCAACCTTGTAGAGGAAGCCAGGCACAGACATGATACCTGGCCGGTTGCCAGCGCAGCCCTGGGGCGCGGGCTTACCGCCGGGCTACTGCTTAGCGCCAACCTGAAGGGTGATGACCTTCTTACCATGCGTATTCTGGGTGACGGACCCCTTGGGACAATTATTGTCACGGCAAACGCTGCAGGTGAAGTGCGGGGGTATGTTCAAGAACCCCACGTAGACCTGCCGCCCGCCCGGGAAGGAAAACTGCCGGTGGGAGCCGCGGTGGGAAAAGGTTTTCTTCATGTCACCAGGGACCTCGGTTTAAAAGAGCCCTTCACTGGAAGCGTGGAACTAGTTTCAGGTGAGATTGGCGAGGATGTGGCACAGTATCTTTTAACCTCGGAACAAACTCCGTCAGCAGTGTCACTGGGTGTGCTTGTCGGTCCCGATGCTGGCGTAAAAGCTTCGGGAGGCCTGATTATCCAGCTTTTCCCCGGTGCTAGTGAAAAGATCCTGTCCCACCTGGAAAAATGCCTGCAGGAGATGCCTCCCGTAAGCAGCCTGGTCAACCTCGGGATGACCCCCGAGGAGATTGTTTCCCGGGCTGTAAATGGTCTAAATGTACGTTACCTGGAGAAAAATCCGGTGCGCTTTGCCTGTAAGTGTTCACGGGAAAAAGTAGGGGATATTTTGGCCGCAATGGGGAAAAAGGAGATTGAAAAACTCTTGCAGGAACAAGGCAAGGTGGAAGTATATTGCCATTTTTGCGGTGAAGAATATATTTTTGAAGCGCCAGATTTATCTGTATTTATTTAATACTCAATATCATGCAAGGAGTGCTGAGGAAGTATTATGGGCAACGTCAAATGATTAACGGGACGAGCTTCAATTTGCCGCAGGCGGCCAGGTTGTCGTCTTTTATTATCAACGCGCCGGTGATACCCTCGATTCCTACCGCGAATTCTACCGCCGCTTGAACATCTTCTTTGCTTTGAACCAGGTTGCCCGCGGCGGTGGCTACCGCGTCAGCCAGGATGGCGGAAGGAGAAAGGATCACAGTGGCGTCGGCTTTACCCAGACTCAATGAGGGGCCGACGGTGCCGGAGGAAGTGCAAATCCCGATGGGGGTATCTTCCGGCATGATCTCCAGCGCAATTCGATTGGACAAGGCGGAATTGCCGGCAAACACCCCGATCCTGCGCTGCCGGGTGCTGCGCAAGTAAATATCTCCGCCATTTTCCACGATAACATCCTTCGAACGTCGAAAAAGCGCCTTGCCCACATATTGAGCAAAGGCGCCCGCCACGGCAGCCATCGGGCCCACCCCTGCCTTGTATGCCGCATCCGCCATATCTGCCGCGATGGGAGGCGCGTCCGGACTAACTGTATACGGTTTCAGCGTGTTAAGAAAAACAGGGTCCGACTTGATATAATTTTCAAGAAGAACCCTTTCTTCCCGCACCATTTCTTCCACCCAGCGCGTCAATTCCAATGAAAACCTGTCCCGGCGCACTCCAACACTTAAATCAGTCTCGCGCACCACAACTTGAAAGTAAGTCAGGTCTTCCTGGCGGAATTGCCGCCGGTACGAACGTTCAACATATTCCAATTAGAATTTTACCTCCATAGCTTTGACCGGACAAACCTTTACGCAAATCTGACAGAGTACGCAACTGTCACTGTCAAACATCACTTCCATTGAAGACCTATCCAGGTATAGCGCGCCGGTGGGACAGATATCGGTACAAGCGCCGCAACTGGTACACTTCAATTCGTTCCGTGATAACTGTTCAGCCAAAGGCTGCACCCGGACACCTTCACTCTCAAGGAACTCCAGGCCTTTTGCATATTGTTCCCCGGTAAGCTCTAAAACAACAGTACCTTCTTTGTTTGGGTTGACATTCGCTTTAATTATATTAAAGACAAGTTCGTAATCCTTGGCAAGGTGATAAATAATAGGCTTGTCGGATATATCCTTGCCAAAGTGAAGAATTATTTTTTTCGCAGCCAAGCGCCAATCACTCCTCTATTCAATTAATAATTAATCTATTAGCTACTAAATACCTTTAATGTCCAAAGTTTTCGCCATGATTTGATCCTGGAAAGAAGGTAATAGTCGTGCCGGCTCCGACAGAAGAAAGTCCCCCCGCAAAATCCAATTCTTTAACTCTCCGGCAATCTCCCTGGCTTTTGGGTAGCTTGACAGGGGCGCGGTCGGGATTTCTTTGCCGTTGATGGTAATTTTCCCGGTTTTCAACTCCGCGTAGCTGACATAGCCTAAATTGCCGGGAATGCGCTGGCTATAATTCTCGCTATAGTCGACAACAGGCGCGTAGAGATCGCGATCGGTGATAGACACGCAACTCATCACATCCTCGTTAAGGATGGGGATAGGGATGCCGATGCCTACCGTCAGGGTAGCGCCATAACCCAGGTAGCTTGTACCGACCAACCATTCAGGTTTCATTTGCTTCAAATCCCCGATCACGGCAAGTGTACCGCCGGCCGGGCCATAAGAATTTTTCTCCGGGTCTGTCTGAATGCCGGGAAAATGTTGCGTACCGTGCCAGGCCACATAACCGATTCCCCCACCCAAAAAGATCCTGGTGCCTATACCAATAGTCAAAAAGTAAGGGTCATTCAGCAACGGACTAAGCTGTCCGGCACTGCAATAGTGGGCGTTGCCCAAATTCGGCTTTAGCATTCCCATATAAGTATAAATAGTTCTACCGCTTAAATTAACAGCACAGTTATAGTTTTGGTAGGCATTGCGCGGATTGAACAGCGTAGCCTCATTTATTTCATCCAGTGTAACATAAGTTTCCAACTCCCGCCTGGGGTAACAATCCGTACCATATGATAATGCCTCTAATTTTATTGACTTACCCTCCAACAGGTCTTGGATTACGTGTCCCCCCCCATAGCGGAACTCGCCCGGGTAATTGCTGTTGCAGGGATCATCCTCCGGAAGTTCGGTAGCGCCCAGGTAAACATCAACCGCAGCTATTCCTGTGTACGCGGGAATACCGTTAAGCCATGCTTTTGTCATTCTGATTCTAGGCTTGGAATGGCCGAAATTCAGAAAAACACCGGAAGAACACATCGGGCTAAAAGTACCGGTTGTCACAACATCCACCTGGCGGGCGGCTTCAGAGACACCTTTTTCCTCAACCAGTGAAATAACTTCCTCCGCAGTTAATACTACCGCCTTGCCGGATCTAATTTTCTCATTAATCTCAGCGTAGGTTTTTTCAATAGCCATTTACATACCCCCCTATTATGCCCTTCCATTCCGACAAACCGAAGGCCCCTTCAAACAGAAGAGGCCTGCAAAAAATTGCTTCCTCTCATCTGCCAGAAGAAAAATCTTCTGCTGGAATTAGCACCATTTTGGGTTCTTAACTCCCAACGGTTGCCGGGCTTCATTGGGCCAGTCCCTCCGCCGCTCCGGATAAGAGCACATATTTATATTACATTTGCTAAACTTAAGTTTACCAGTAACCACATTTCATGTCAACGGTTCATGTGTGATTCAAACGACAGAATTAATTTCCTCTACTAATCCTTCTGGCATAATATGCTATATTTAAAAGCCGGCTAATTGATAGATTTAACTACTGTTTAGCGATTTAGAGCGCTTTCTCCTTAAAAAGCAGACTACTATCGTTTCCGGCGATTGCTTCATTTGATACCGGCTTTACCGGTCTAATGTGAAAGTGATTATGCTGGATAACCATCTGATGAACCGTACCACAAAGCGGGCATTTCTTACTTTCGCCGTCTTTGAAACGCATCTCCCCAATATGCCTGCTGCAGCAAGTAACTTCCACACTAATAATAGTACCGTTGTTAAGAATATTTACCCGGTAGTCATTACTGTAATTTTTGGTTTGGTGGTTCATAATACATCACCCCTTAAACAATTACTTTTTTAAGTGATCCAAATATAGCACTAGTTTCTCATGCTGACAACCCCCGGGCCGGGCTATTAATTTATATGAATTTCATACTGGACTGAATATCGCCAAAATAGGCCGCAGGTCATTGTTTATTATTTTAGCTTATAAAAAAAAGACCTATAATAGGTCTCCTTTATCTCGCGGTTTTTTTGTCATTCTTTGAATCAAATATTTCTGCACAGCAATCTCCTTCAATTTCCTGGCAAATGTCACATTCTTCTTCTATGGGTGAGATAACTGCATCAGGAGTTTCGTCTGGATCTTTCTTGCGTGGAATCATTACCAGCTGCCTCCTTATAATCTATTATTATAGTGTAGTAATACCCATATTAAACTTCTCGTATAATTCACTTATATTATTTATCCCTTACCGCAGTATTTTCCCTGAAAAAGAATGATATGGAATATAGGCCGGCTAGTCCAACCAACGTATAAATTACCCTGCTAAAGTCAGATGACGCTCTAACCGTGTCTCCTCCGAATAGAGCTGTGACCAGATCCCACTGAAACAGACCGACCAACAACCAGTTCAAAGCGCCAATAATGACCAGAACTAAAGCTGTTCTTGACAACCATTCCATATTAACACGCCTCCTGTGATTAAGATATATTTATTATGCTAAAAAACAAAAAAGTTATTCTTTTCTTGCATAAAAATATCCAAAGAAATTAAACTTAAAGAAAATGTATTTTTACCTAATGGATAAGGAGGATGCCGGGCATTAGTGTCGAAGGTAATATGTGGTCGGTTATATTCATAAGATTACTATTTAACTCAAAATATTACGTAAAATTATGTAAGCAAAATACTATATCATAATGATGCAAGGTGAAATAATGGTTAACGAGGGTATCACTCAATTATGCAAGTTTGCGGCGGTAGGATGTTTAAACACGTTTATTGATTGGGTCGTTTATTTTACCATAATAAAAATACTTCCTAACGAAAGTATCTTTTTTTATGCCGTGGCCAAAGGTTTCAGTTACTTTTGCGGTATAGTCAACAGCTTTTTCCTCAACCGGTACTGGACATTTAAAACAAGCCCGGATGAAAACGATAAAAACAGGTTTCTAAAATTCACTTTGGTCAACGCGCTTGGTCTTGGAATAAACAGCACTTCTGTATATATACTGCTAAATTTATATATCTCTCAGATGGTAGCGCTTTTTTTAGCGACTTCTATCGCGTTTAGTTTTAATTTTATCCTTAGTAAATTATGGGTTTTCCGCAAAGGCAAAATGGTGCCCAAAACAACCGGGGGTTAATTCGTGTCCAGAAAAGATTTTACACGTGTTGGTTATATCTATCTGCTTAACAAGATTTATATTGTTTTTCTAATTTGGCTAACGAGAGATGTTCTAAATCCATTTCTCCCCGCAACTACCGACGGTCTTCATCCCAATGTAATTTTTGATTCTTTGCTTCATTGGGACGCCGGATGGTTTCTCAGGATAGCCGGACAAGGTTATGATTTTGACAGCGCCCCTTTTTTCCCTATGTTTCCCTTTTTGATCCGCCTGTTCACTTACGTTGTTGGGAACGGGGTAGCCGCCGGGTTTTTGATTTCCAATATTGCGCTTTTTATTGCTTGTTGCTTTCTTTATATTATTGCTAAAGAAGACTTTGACAAGAAAACGGCCACTACAACAGTTTTTATTTTGCTATTTTTTCCTACAGCTATATTTTTTACCTCCATTTATTCCGAATCTTTACTATTGGCTTTTGCCCTGGCATCTTTTTATTTCGCCAGGAACGGGCGCTGGGTATGGGCAGTTCTCCTGGCTAGTTGCGCGGCCCTCACCCGGAATATCGGAGTAGTCTTATTTTTCGCTTTTTTGTACATGCAATACCAGGAAAACAATAAAAAAATAATACTTAAAAAGGCATTGCCTCTCCTCTTAATACCGGTATCACTATCTATCTTCATGCTTGTTTTGTGGAAGCAAGCCGGAGACCCCCTGGCTTTTGCCCATTCATTGAACAGCGAGTATTGGGGATACCGCCACTTTGCCTACCCGGGCGCAGGCCAATTTCTTAACCTGACAATTTTTTTCTATCACAGCGATTTTTATAGTCTTTTTGAATCAGGAATGGCGTTGTCATTCCTTTACTTAATCATAAAGAGTTTTAAATATTTAAAGGACAAGCCGCAACTGATTTTCCTGACACTGGGGTTTTTGATTCCATTTTCTTCAGTAGTTGATAACTTGCCCCTTGGAATGCCCCGTTATATTTTAGTATTATTCCCGGGGTACATCGCCTTGGCCCGCTTACTGTATAAAAACGGTTTGACTCAAGTATATTCGGTCATTTCCATCCTGGTTTTCTCAACGGTAACTATTCTTTTTGTGGTTGGACGGTGGATAAGCTAACACTATGACGAAGATTCAGAACGAATTAGCTTTTGGAGACCTTTAGGCATATAACACGGCTCATATTCAATTCTGGTGTAAAGTTAGCTGGTTAAAGAACCAGTTTTTTTATTTTTATCAAGAATTTTGAAATATCGTCATCGGTATTGACTTATTCAGCAGACTAGTTGTTATCATGGAACCCCCGGATACTCATTCACATAGTATATATAGATTCACAAAGGTATTTTCAAACTATTCAAAAGTAAAGTGTGGTACGATACTATGACAACTTATCTTGACGCAGTTACTTCCCTGGGCAAAGGCAGCCTACATCCGGGGGGATTCTTCCACACTCTCAATGTGCTTAGACAAATTGATCTGTCTGATGAAGATATTGTTCTTGATATCGGATGTGGGACCGGCCGAACCGCTTGCCATATAGCAAAAAATTCAGGCGCATTTGTTTTTGCCCTGGACAACTCTGAGGAAATGTTGCAAAAGGCTACGTATAGGGCGTCACAAGAAGGTGTGCAAGTGCAGTATGTGCTTTGTGATGCTGGAGACACACCATTCCGAAATAAAGTTATTGATTTGATCTTAGTTGAGTCGGTATTAATATTTTTACCGGCAATTTCTATACTGCGAGAGTGCAATAGAATATTAAAAAAAAATGGGATATTAATTTGCGTAGAGATGTGCGCAAGCAAATCTCTGCCCAAGATAGCGAGGGAACAAATTCAAGCAGCCTGCAATTTGCCTCATATACCTTCTTTTGAAGAATGGTTGATATTATTTCAAAATACAGGATTTGCACCCGTCAAAGTACAGCGTAATAATTTTCCGGGTTTATTAGATAATATTAAGAACATACTGTATCCGGATCCTTACCAAGTAGTATCACGAGGAACAGGATCAAGCCGGGAAGTTAATAATGTAATGCAAAAATATATGCAGTTAATCCAAA
>MVQK01000092.1 GCA_002067515.1 Pelotomaculum sp. PtaB.Bin013
CTTACACAGGCCGCAGCCCAGGCAGGCAGCCGAGCAGTTTTTCTTCGCGACGGCCCCTTTGTCTTTTGAGTTGCAGTTAACGCTGACTTTTGCTCCGATTAACAGCATTTGAATAACACCCTTGGGACATACAGATTCACACTTGCCGCAACCGGTGCACTTTTCCGGATCGACATGGGGAAGACCGCTGGGCAGCATCGTCATCGCGCCAAAAGGACAGTTCTTCACGCATGTCCCAAACCCGAGACAGCCGTATTGGCAGCTTTTCTGACCGCCCTGCAGCAAATTTGCCGCCGCGCAGTCTTCAACTCCCTTATACTGGTACTTTACGACAGCTATTCCAGGGGAACCGGAGCACCTGACATGAGCGATTCTGGGCTCTACTTCCGCGGCAGCTTTGCCGGTCAACTCACCCACCATTTTTGCCACGGGCGCTTTACCGGGAACACACAGGTTTGGAGGAACGTCGGCATTCAATACCACGGCTTCCGCGTAGGCCAGACATCCGGCATAACCGCAGGCGCCGCACTGCCCTTTGGGCAATATATCCTCAACCAAGTGGATCAATGGGTTTACTTCAATGGAAAACTTTTTATTCGCAAACGCGAGAATAAAACCAAATACTACTCCCGTAAGCAGCATTACTATCAAAACCATTAGGGCGATTTGCATTTACTCACATCTCCTTTCCAGTTATTAAAGAGCTATCATGCCTGAAAAACCAAGGAAGGACAGCGCCAGCATACCCGCCAGGATAAAAGCGACTCCCAGTCCTTCCAGCGGCTTCGGCACATCGGCCAGTCTCAGCTTTTCCCTTAAACTTGCCATCAGAACGATAGCCACACCGAAGCCCGCACCGGATCCGATAGCGTGTACAATACTTTTACCTAATGAGAAGCTGGACTCAACATTTAAAAGGGGCACACTGAGCACTATACAGTTAGTCGCGATTAACAGAAGGTAAACCCCCCACATGTTGTATAGAGCCGGCGCATGCTTCTTGATAATCATCTCTAATAACTGCACAAAGGAGGCGATAAGCAGAACAAAAACAACTGTTGTCAGGAATGTCAACTTAAACGGCACCAAAACAAAGGTGTAAACCAGCCAGGCCAGCGTCGAACTCAGCGTAATAACCGACGTAACCGCCATGCCCATACCTAAAGACGCGTTAAAGTTCTTGGAAACGCCAAAAAATATACACAGGCCTAAAAATCTTGTCAAAACAAAGTTGTTCACAATTACCGCACTAATAAATAGTGTCAAATATTCCACAATGCTCTCCCTCCCTAAGCCTTGGATTTTTCAATGTGCTGGACCCATATTTTACATAACGCAACCAGATAACCGATTAGGATAAAAGCGCCTGCGGGCAGGATTAGCATAAGCGGAGCGTTGTATGAAGCAGGCATGACCTGAATACCCAAGAATGTGCCGTTCCCAATGATTTCACGGATAGCCCCGATTATCACCATGGCAATGCAGAAGCCGGACCCCATTCCCAAACCGTCACAAAACGAACGGACAACGCCGTTCTTGGAGGCAAAAACCTCGGCCCTCGCCAGAATGATGGCGAAAACCACAACAAGCGCCAGGTATATGCCCAAAGCTTTGTAAAGGAGCGGCAAATATGCCTGCAATACCAACTGAGCCACGGTAACTATGGTGGCGATAGATACGATATACACGGGAACACGCACTTTGGGGTTGACAAGGTTTCTGATTATGGATACGGACACATTGTTGCAAGTGATCACAAAAAGGACGGTCAAGCCCATGGTTAGAGCGTTTAAGACCGAGCTGGTAACCGCCAGCGCGGGGCACAGGCTTAGCGCCAGGACGAAAATCGGGTTTTCCAATACCAATCCTTTTTTATAAATATCCCATAATTCTTTCATATCATTTCCCCCCTGTAAACTCTACAACTTCTTCAACCGCTTTTTTAACACCGTTGGTTACGGCTCTGGAAGAGATTGTAGCGCCTGTCATGGCCTGAATGTTCTCTTTGTTGGAAGGATCCTTCACAACCGTCAGGTTTTCGGCCTTCTTACCTCTAAACTGACTCTTGAAGGGCTCCAGATTTGCCTTGTCTCCAAGGCCGGGGGTTTCGTTGTGCGCGGTGATGTCATAATTGAGCACTTTCCCGTCGCTTGTTACGGCCACAAGCATTTTTATAGCTCCGCCAAAGCCTTTGCTTTCCGACGGCACCACGTACGCAATGATTTTTCCGTCTTTTTCCGCTTTAAACCAGCCTTCACGGCCTTCTATCGGATCAAATTTATTTGCGTCCTGCACCAGGGCTTTCATCGCGGCGGTTTTCAATTCCACAGCCTTTTGCGCCGCCGCGTCGGCTGTTATAAAGTAAATACCGGCTATAATCAACCCTGAAACAAAGCAGGCCATGGCCAGGTTTAACGCGATTTTTAAAATGCTGTTGTTTCCTTCATCATGCCCGGCTGACATTTAACTACCTCCTTGCTCCGAATTTTTTTGGTGTTACATAGCGGTCAATCAAAGGCGTGACGCAGTTCATTAAAAGAATGGAATAACATACGCCTTCGGGATATCCGCCTTTTAAGCGAATAAGGACTGTTAGCAGGCCGGCGCCAAAGGCAAAAATAATTTGTCCCTTGCGGGTGATTGGGATGGTTACCATGTCGGTTGCCATAAAGAAGGCGCCGATCATCAGCCCCCCGGCCAACATGTGGAATATCGCGTCTCCAGTAAATAATCCGGACGGCCCGAATACCCAGGTTAAGATTCCCACCGTGCCGATCATTACAACAGGGACTTCCCATTTCACATAACCTTTATAGATCAGGAAAAGACCTCCAAGTATGAGCAGAACCGCGGATGTTTCACCGATACTGCCGTTGCGCATTCCTATAAACATCGCTTTATACATGTTGGGCGCGCTGCCGAACGTTTCAATTAACTTGGCGTATCCCTGCTGCTTTAAAATGTTCAGCGGGGTAGCGCTGGAAACCACATCAATTTGTGTAGTCATTTTTGACCATGTGGTCATGGCAATGGGCCATGAAACCATTAACGCGGCGCGGCCGATGTGCGCCGGGTTGAATATGTTGTACCCGAGGCCTCCCAAGGAGTGCTTGGCAACCGCAATCGCCAGGAACGACCCTGATGCGGTCATATACCAGGGAAGATTGGGAGGAAGACACATAGCTAGTAAAAGTCCTGTTAAAAATGCGCTGCCATCATTTACGGTGATTTCTTTTTTTCTTATTGTCTGCACCACATATTCGGTTGCGACCGCTGAAACAACTCCCACCAGCATTGTAATTATGGCTGGCATACCGAAGTACCAGGCGGCGAAAATTACTGCCGGCGCCAATGCCGCGCTCACCGACCACATAATTTTAGGTATGGATTCATTTGAGGTTATATGTGGTGACGGCGAGACAGTGAGAAGATTCATTTTTAGACTCTCTTCATTTACCATTCTATACAGCCACCTTTGCTTTTTCTTTTTGTGCCTGGATTGCATTTTGCGCTTTGGCATACCTTATATATTGGACGATGTTACGCTTCGCGGGGCATTGATAAACACAACTGCCGCATTCCATGCAGTCCAGCAGGTCATACTCATCCTTTGCTTCCTCGTACAACTGGCGTTCGCCCAGAATACTTAGCATGCTGGGATTCAAACCCATTGGACATACTTCTACACAGCGGCCGCAGTGGATACACGCGGACTCTTTGCTGTTATTGACATCTTTTTGACTCAAGAACAAAATGCCGGATGTTCCTTTAATAACCGGTATGTCTACAGTAGATTGAGCAAAACCCATCATCGGCCCGCCGCTAATTATTTTAACTAGTTCGCTGCTAAGTCCTCCGCAACAATTCAGCGCGTCGGCAAACGTGGATCCTACCCTCATCAGCAGGTTTTTGGGTTCTTTAACAGCGCTTCCGCTGACCGTAAGCACTCTTTCAATCAAAGGTATCCCTTTAGTCACCGCGTCACTTATCGCGATTACGGTGCCGACATTTTGAACCACGGTAGCAACATCCATCGGCAACCCGCCTGATGGAACTTCACGGTCGGTCAGCACCTTAATGAGCATCTTTTCCGCGCCTTGCGGATATTTTGTCGGAAGAGCCACAACCTTAACCTGGGTGCCGCTAAAAGCGCTTTGCAAAGCCTTTACCGCTTCAGGTTTATTGTCTTCAACGCCAACATAACCGGTGCTCACTCCAAGCACTTTCATGGTAATCAGCACACCAGTTACAATTTTGTCCGTGTACTCGAGCATAGCCCTGTAATCTGCCGTTAAATATGGTTCACATTCGGCTGCGTTTAAGATAAAAGTGTCAATCTTTTTATCCGGCGGAGGCGCCAATTTTACATGAGTGGGGAAAGTAGCTCCGCCCATTCCAACAATACCGGCCTCCCGGATGATCCCCGATAGTTCTTTCGGGTCAAGTTTTTCCCACTGTCTTTGAACCGGAATTCCTTCAACCCATTCATCCTGACCATCGTTTTCTATAACTATAGACATGCAGCTTCCGAACACTGAATGCGGATAATCTGCGATCTCAAGAACCTTGCCTGATATTGAAGCATGTACATTGCCGGATACAAAAGCGTCGGATTGTGCTATCAATTGACCTTTTTTTACCGTGTCACCCTTTTTTACAATTGGCGAAACCGGTGCTCCGATGTGCTGTCTCAAAGGTATAATTACCTTTTCCGGGAGAGGCGCTGTTTCAATCGGCTTGGCAGCGGTATACCTTTTGCTGTCATCAGGGTGCACTCCTCCATGAAAACTCT
The DNA here is from genome assembly GCA_002067515.1 of Pelotomaculum sp. PtaB.Bin013. Classification (GTDB taxonomy): domain Bacteria; phylum Bacillota; class Desulfotomaculia; order Desulfotomaculales; family Pelotomaculaceae; genus Pelotomaculum_D; species Pelotomaculum_D isophthalicicum. The sequence goes on from MVQK01000092.1 coordinate 4,793, forward strand.
TCATCTTCTTCCCCCCGCATAATTTTTTTGAAAGGTTTAAATTTGTGAATTTCCAGCTACAAACCCTATAGAATCGACCCCCACCCCTATAAACTCACTGGAAATTTAACAAAGATTTAGAATATATTTGCTTTGATGCTCTTTTTTTGATTTAGTTTAAACTTTTGCCAAATACTCCTAATTTGCTTTCAATCTTAAATAACCTTTTAATCTCTCAAATGCCCGCAACAATACAAAATCATAACCAGGTCATTTACAGCAATAGGAATATGGTAGCGTTTAAACATATAAGCCTCCCAACTATTGTAAAGTTAAAATATTGACCAGTGCTATTTTAATCATAAAAAAAATAAATAAAAAGATTTAAAAAATTCTTTTTCCATACAAGTTTCTGTTTGCTATGCTAACTACTATCTTATTTTAATATATTTTATATTTAAAGCAACATAATAAGTATTAAAAATATTTTTATAATTACATTAGTGTTGCGCAGCAGGTAACCCTGTCCATAGTCTCTAGAATAAGGAGATACACATGGGATACACCAAATCACATAAAATGAAGCGCCAAATCAATTACTCTATGAAAAAATTATTGATGATAAGCTGGTGAACGGCACTAACATGACGAGATGCAGATTAATATCTCAAAGTATCTAATTCAGGTTACCGTTATGATGCTGTTATTGTTTTAAACTATTCGAAATATTTATTCAATCTGAAAATTCTGTCAAATACCCATTTTGAACATATGTTTAGTAGTTTTATGCAAGATTACTGATTTTCAATAAATTATAAGTAATCGACCGGATAAAAAAAATCGCTAGAAAGGATGGAAAAATAATAACCGGGCTAATTCTTTAGTGTTAGAAATGCCGAAAAAATAGAGGATTTTTTATTTAAACGTCAAATTAATAACTATGACAATAAGCGCTAAGGAATTCAAGCCGCACAGGTGGTGATAAGTTTAGCATGACCAACAGCAACGCGGAACATCCCGAACTGCTAATGGTATGCAAAATCAACTCTAAATTCGACGATATAAAAAAAACATGTCCTGCTATTAAGGAAGCTCTAAGCTTTTCCGTCGACTCGTTTGAATTTGCGCACGCGGGGTTGATTTTGTACATTAATAATAAACAAACCGCCTGCCTGCAGGTTTCAAGAAAAGGTTTATGCGAGAAACGGTCACCGGCAGGTATTTTTTACGGCAAATATATGGACGAGTTTGGCGCGAGTCATAATCCGGCGGAAACAATGGATTCATTACAGCCTTCGTCTTTTACCTCAATTCCAGTCATTCTGCGGGCATGCGATACTGCCAGCAAAATGGAAATCGGCGTTTTCAGCGCCTCACCCGCGACAGCGCAAAACTATCTTAACAAAGCCACTTCGCTTGGAATCCATATTGTCAACATTATTCAAGATTCTGTTTTCGGCAGGCAAAAAGACCGGAATTTAAGGAAACTGTCTGTCTTGCTTGAAACAGTGTGCACTATCGGTTCAACCCTAAACTTAAATCAGATCCTGCATGTAGTTTCCCAGATCACCGCCGATCTTTTTAACGCTCGCTGCGCTATTTTCCTATTTAACGAAAACGATCAGACAATTATACCTGCTGTCGGTGTGGGTAGTTTTGACAAAGAACTCAAAAAGAAATTCAGGGCGCAAAAAGGTCTTGCCCCATACCCGGCGTTTATCAAGGCGATGCGAGATCAAAAGCCGGTGGTGTTAACCCCGAACAATATCGAAAGCGGTCTTCCTCAGGAAATTATAAATAATTTTTCATACGCGAGAGTGCTCTTGATCCCGCTCATTTCCAAAAACAGCGTACTCGGGATCATGCAGGTGGACCGGCCGGTTCATGACAAGCAATTTAATCAAGAAGAAGTAGCGATTTTTTCCGCAATCGCTAAAGGGACTTCAATTGCCATGGAAAATACCAAGCTTGTGGACGCTCTGGCCAAAAAAGAAAAACTCTTGCAACAGCTTTTAGAAAAGTTTATTTGCGTCCAGGAAGATGAACGCAAAAGAGTCGCGTCGGAAATCCACGACGGGGCCATCCAGGCCCTGCTGGGAATCTGGTACCGGATTCAGTTGCTTGCCATATCCACCAGCAGCGACGATACTAATAAAAACGAACTAATCAAAATACAAGACTTGCTCGGACAGCAAATTCAGGAAATACGCAGAATTGTATACAACCTGAGGCCGGTGATGCTCGACACCTACGGGCTTGGCCCCGCGCTCCGGGCACTTGTCCGCACGCTGCAGGAAGAAAGCCAGATCGATTTTGAACTGGTGATGGAAAACCAAAAACAACCGTTGCCGGCTAATATTGAATTAACGTTATACCGCATCGTCCAGGAACTCCTGGCAAACGTAATCAAACATTCCCAGGCCACCAGGGCTCAGGTCACCCTGGTTAACGGCGAGGATAGCACTGTGCTGGTGGTCAAGGACAACGGCACCGGTTTCAATTTAACGCCTCCCAGCCGGGATGACCCGTATGGCAACCTGGGTTTGGCAAATATCCAGGAACGGCTCACCCTTCTGGGAGGAACTTTTAAAATAGAATCCCAGCTCGGCTGGGGTACAACAGTAACGGTCCAGGTGCCTACTCCGCTTGCCAACTAAGGGGGTGCTACGGTGTCCAGTATTAAGCTGCTGATTGTTGATGATCATCCAATGATCCGGGAAGGTCTGGTCGCAATGTTGGGGCCAAGGCAGGATATCGACATTATCGGCTGCTGCTCGAACGCTGAAGACGCGTTGGAA
>MVQK01000093.1 GCA_002067515.1 Pelotomaculum sp. PtaB.Bin013
ATATGTCAGGACAACAACAGAGCAAATGCATGACCATCTGATGGATGTTGAAACAGGACCGCCAATACCGATCCAATGGGGGCATGTCCATTATTTTTCTGGAACAACAAGTATTAATGGTGCTCACCCGCATTCACACCGTTTTGGAAATGTTACAAACCCTTCAAAATAAGAGCCTCATTCTGTGCAAATCTTTTTTATAATGAATAGACCAGCTAATAAACAAAAACCCAGCCCATTGATGGACCGGGTTTTTGTCGAAGGAGTCTATAGACAGTCGGTGCTGGTGTTTATATAACTTATGCCATTGGATTAATGTGGGTGCATGACCACAATTAACAATATTATCGCTCCTGCATATTATATAAAAAACGAAAGGAGTGATATAAATGGCATTCGGCGTAGATGGCGCTGGTTGCGGCACAGGTTGTGGAACTGGCTTTGGTAGCCCGGCGTTCATCATCTTCTTGATTCTGATACTTCTCGTTTTTGGCGTGGGCTGCGGCTGCGGCTGTATTTAAACTGTAAACCCCCAAATTGAAGACTGCGTTTGATAACCACCGGTTCTATGCACCGGTGGTTATAATATTATAAACATGTTAATGAAACCCCCCTTCATATCCCATTGGCTAAAGCACAAAAAGAAGGAATTAAAAAATCAAAGCTTGTGCCATTTGAATGCAGCGGTCACGGATTGTTCTGGGAAGAACGTGATAAATTTAGCAAGGAATTGACATAATTTATAGGATAGAAAATAATTATATTTCTCCTGAATTATCCTGTTGGCTATCTTCTGTGTCTAATTTTATGTTTTAGCTAATTTTATTATAGATTACCAAGCATGTATATCAGTTTAGGAAACTGCTTTTATAGGTTTAACTGACATTATTTATTACTTATAACGCCAAATGTTTTAACAAATAATAATTATATTAAAGGAGGTGATTTTTTGAGTAGATATGGAGATAAGAACAAATATAAGGGTAATGTTGTTCGCAAACCAGCTACTACAATAACTCCTGATTATGATTTCAGCACAAAAAAGAATAATAATGATGAGGACACTGATACAAAGGAAAATCAATAAGGTTTTATAAAGCCGGGAAGCTAACACCCGGCTTTTGTTATCCAATGTTTATATATGCTTATTTAAATTTACGCAGGTGGTTTTACATTGATTTTACTTGGGCAAGAAACTAAGATAAGTATATAATGAAATTATAAAGATGAACTGGGGGGGGAATCTTATCAATAGTAAAACAATAGCAGCTCTTATTTTAGGTATTATCGGTGGAGGGTTAGGACTTGCGGAGAATATATACCTTATTAAAATAAATACTTATTTCTGGTTTCCCTTATTGGTATATATTTTGGGCACAATGGGGGCACTTCTTGTATTAGCGAATCCGGGTCTGGGCGGGGCGCTGATGATATTTGCCGCCGTTGGCGGAGCCTTTTCCATGCCCTCAAATGATTTTGTCATAGCTGTTACCTTATTGTTTGTCGCAGGAATAATCGCCACGAGAGAAAAACGGGTTAAATATAAAAAGAAAAGCTTTTCGAAACGAAAATAGATGGGTTAGTATGGCAATAGCTTCGGATTAAGTCAGTGCCAGGTGTTCGTGCAGTATTGTCATCCATTCTTCTTTAGACCAATTAGGATTGATGCTGCTAAGGAATGCGGCGATTTCATCGGTGATTTTTCATTTTTTAGACAACCCCTGGAAAGGAATTTGTCACAAGCTATCGAATATACTTAATTTTAGGTTTACTAATAAGTAGATCACGTTAATAATATAAACCGTATTTTTAATACATCATTTTGGGAAGGGAGAAAAAAGTGGATTATAATTTGGTCAACAGCCGAATTGTTTTCGAAACGGATGATATTATTGAAATGCTTGAAGACTTAATAGATGATTACGTATTGATTGAGCATTACTATGAGGAACAACTGATAGAAGCGCAAATAATTTTTTTTGAGGATGTTGAGATTGATTACGAGCCCGGGGAGGCCGGTAAATTTTTTAAACCAGAGTATATTAAGGATGATTCCGATGACCCGGAATTTTCATTATTACTAAGAAATAATTTTGCGACTAGTTTATATATCAACGGTTCACTGGTAGAAATAGAAATAGAAAACGGGCGTATAGTAGGTTTCGTCGGAAGCAGGGGTGAATTAATCCTGCGGACCGGGGATGATAGTTATGTCTTTTCCGCTTTATACAACCTTAAAATATTGCCTGAAGACGTGCCGGTGCTATTAAACGCTGTTATTGGAACACTCACGAATATTCATGATGAAATAACAAAAAACAAAATTGAAAATGAATCGTTTGCTATAATTTCCGGCGTATGTCTTATGGCAATATCAAAAATAAATGAACTTCCGTTGAATAACTTTGAGCTTAATCTATCACATGACGAGATGCTCTTATTGGGATTAGCGTTGAATCTTACTATTGAAAATACCGACAAGGATACGCAAAAAATTATTCGATCAGTGATGGAGCAAATTAAATCATACTTTCCGGAAATTGAACATATATCCCCGGAAAGTTTTGAACCACCCCCCAATATGGGGCAGTTACTGGATTTCAAAAAACCCGAAAAACCACCCGGAAAGTGAATTTTAAATAAATATTATAAAGAGGAAAAAAACCTGTCGTGTGAAATATGTATATTAACTGCTCTATGGCAACGGAGGTGGAAAGAACCGTGACAGAATCCTTATATGATCAATATCAGGGACTAGGCGTTTTGGAAACAGTATGTGTGGCTTTTTTTGATCTTGTTGATTCAACACATTTAAAGAAACAGATGGGGCAGCTAAAGGGAGTGGACCTGGCATTAAAACACAATCAGGTTGCGGCAGAGGTCTGCCAGCGATTTAATGGTAGAATAATTAAACATATCGGGGATTCCATCATGGTTGTTTTTAAAATTCCACTGGAAGGTATCCTCGCGTCAATCGAATTTATTCAAGCAATACATATGAATCAGTATCCTTTTCGTACCAAGGTTGGGTTGGTTCATGGCATTGCTAAAAAGGTCGACATCAACGGATTGGATTATCTGGGAAATACTGTTGACCGGAGCGCCCGGCTAACTAGCCAGTCACTCCCCAATCAAATATTAACGGACGAAACAACAATGGATATGATCAAACCCTTTCTGATGGACTTTAATCAATTAATTTCCCGGTTTGTTGGCATGCGTGAGTTGAAAGGTATCGGTGGCATTCCTGTTTATGAGCTGTCTCTGGAGAGTATTGGTTTTGTTGAGGAAGAGGCTATTGTTCCCGAGGTGCAGTTTAGCGCATCTAATGGTGTTACAGGTGTGATTAGTAAAAAAGCGCAAAAAGCCGCCTCTCGCGTTAGAATTGAATTGCCCCCGTTGGCAGGGCAAACGCCGGTGACGTGCGAGGTCAAAGATAAGATACTGGGCAAGATGCTGGAACAATGGACATTGAAGAAAGAGGATTTAGAAAATATAGCTATCGGGTACCAAAATATAAGTCATACTTTTGAAAAAGCCTATGACTTGAATATAGCGAGGCTGGCTTTTAGCGGCACATTCGCGCGTGGTTCGATGATAAAACCGTTGGAACCGGTAGATTTGATTACGGTGATGACACCTCCTTCAGACCAGTACCGTGATGTGGAAGAAACTGCGCGGGGTCTTGCGCACGTTCTATCTCAAGGATACCCTAATTCTATTACTATAAATAATAACAATTGTATTATTATTTCATTGCAGGGGATTGATTTTTTAATTACGCCGGTACTTGCTGTAATTAATGGCGGACAGGGGCAGTTTATGGTTCCTAAGGGAGATTTCTGGGTAGCCGCCAACCCGGCAATCCCGGAACAGTGGATGGAGCAGGCGGTTAAGCGTAACGGTCCCACATTCTTGCCTTTTATTCGTTTACTAAAAATGTGGCAACGGATTAACTGCACGGTGCTTAAATCTTTTCACCTTGAGCTGCTAACTGATTTCATTGCTTCGCAAATCAAGCTGGAAATATCGTTTGAATCAATTTATCAATGGTTTAGATATGCATATAATTATTACGGCAAAATAAAGAAGCCATACATTCTTGATCCCAGTAAATCGAATACTTATATAGACGAGTATATATTTGCCAGTTCACCGGTTTTTAAAATTTTTTCTACTAATATAACAAATGCTTTTAACACGGCAATTCAAGGTGTCACATATTATCGTTCAGGAAAGAAAGAAAAATCTATGGCTAAGTGGAAAGAACTTTTTGGGGAATACTGGCTGGCATGAAGTCATGGTGAGACGGTTATGCTTGCTCTTGATGCTTTAACTTATTAAAATGATGAAGAGCAATATTATAAAACCGGAGGGGTAAACTTGTACTCTGGGAAATTAAAGGAAGAAATCCTGGATAAGCTTTTTGAAGCCATATTAGTTTTAAAAGATATTGACGAATGCTACCAGTTCTTTGAGGATCTTTGCACAGTCGCAGAACTTAAGTCGTTGGCCCAAAGGCTTGAGGTGGCTAAAATGCTCGTGGAAAACCGGACTTACGGAGAAATTACTCAATACACCGGGGCCAGTACGGCAACAATCAGCCGGGTAAAAAGGGCTCTTAATTACGGAGCTGATGGATATAAATTGGTTTTGGAGCGGTTGGGTGAAGATTTTTCTTGACAGGTAGCAGAGGGGAATTTATTATTTTATTATAGCATTGCTTTAACGTATTAAAGGAGTATCAAGATGAAACATGAAATAGTAAAGATAGTTAAGGCTGGAGATTCCCTACTGGATAAAATATTCATCAGGAAGATGGATAATCAGGCGGAAATCGCCCTCCAGGTCGCCCGTATTATCGCTTCAGTACAAGCCAGGGGTGACGAGGCTGTAGGCGATTTTAACGCCGCTTTCGGCGGGAGCAGGCTTACACCGGGGGAACTTAGGGTTACTAATGATGAAGTGGAGGCTGCTTACCGGTTAGTCGACGATAGTTTTCTCGATGCGCTTCGTATTGCTTTACATAATATCACCGCTTTCCATAACAGGCAATTACAGCAATCATGGTTCGATACAGGCGGTAATGGAGTTGTTTTAGGTCAAATGGTCAGGCCTTTACGCCGTGTAGGCATTTATGTTCCCGGCGGCAAAGCGTCTTATCCGTCATCAGTGTTGATGAACGCGGTGCCGGCAAGGGTTGCCGGAGTTCAAGAAATCGCTATGGTTACTCCGCCTGCCGTCGATGGAAAAATAGACCCCCATACTTTAGTCGCGGCGGCTGAGGCAGGGGTGAATGAGATTTATAAAATGGGCGGAGCGCAAGCAATTGCGGCCCTGGCTTACGGGACGGCTGTTGTTCCCAAAGTTGATAAAATCACTGGTCCAGGCAACATTTACGTTACTCTAGCCAAGCAACAAGTTTATGGACTGGTGGATATCGATATGTTGGCCGGGCCGAGTGAGGTGCTGGTTATTGCCGACGATACCGCCAACCCGTCATTCGTGGCTGCCGACTTGCTGTCGCAGGCCGAACATGATGAAATGGCTTCAGTGGTTTTGTTGACCCCCTGCGGTGAGCTGGCGTTCAAAGTACAAGCGGAAGTATTTAGCCAGGCGTCGCTGCTTTCCAGAAAAGAGATAATTGAAAAATCCCTGGAAAATTACGGAGCTATAGTTGTTACCGAAAACCTGGATCAGGCTTTTGACCTGGCCAACCGCTTTGCTCCGGAACACCTGGAGTTAATGATCTCTGAGCCGTTTAATTGGCTATACAAAGTGGAAAATGCCGGCGCTGTTTTCTTGGGACGCCACACTCCCGAGCCGGTTGGCGACTACGTGGCGGGACCGAACCATGTTCTTCCGACGGGAGGCACGGCACGGTTTTACTCAGCTCTAGGTGTGGATTCTTTTATTAAGAAAACCAGTTTAATCTCTTATACACAGGCTGGTTTGAATGAAGTAGGCGGCGCCATAGTCAAGCTGGCGGAAGTTGAAGGCTTAACAGCCCATGCCAACTCTGTACGGGTAAGGATGCTTGAGCACGTAGCAATTAAAGAAAATGAGGGTTCATAAGATGAGATCAGTTTTTGATATTAATACCTTGATTCGTGACGACTTAAAAACATTAATTCCATATGATGCTCCTGCCTACCCTGACATAATCAGACTGGCCGATAATGAAAATCCTTACGATTTCCCTGCTGAAGTAACAAACCAAATCTTCCAAAGTATTTTTTCGCAGGACTTTAATCGCTATCCGGATACAAATGCCGTCAAGCTGCGCGAAAAACTGTCGGCTTATACCGGTGTTGCTCCGGAGAACATCATGATCGGCAACGGCTCGGACGAACTTATCCTGACGGTAATGCTTGCTTTTGGCGCAGGGGCGGCGTTCGCAGTGGCAACTCCGACCTTTTCCATGTACGGAATACACGGGCGTATCGCGTTGTCCAGGGAATTAAAGGTTCCCCGCCTTGAGGATTTTAGTGTCGATGTCAAGTCATTAATTAAAACAGCGGCAAAACCCGAGGTAAAAATTGTTGTTATTTGCAATCCCAATAGCCCGACCGGAAACGCTGTTCCATTAAATATTATTGAGGAGATCCTGGCAAATACCAATGCCGTAGTGGTGGTGGACGAGGCCTATGGAGAGTTCGGCGGTGAAACCAGCACTCCGTTATTAACAAAGTACCCTAATTTGGTTATCCTTCGGACGTTCTCCAAAGCTCTCAGCATGGCCGGCATGCGGGTAGGATATCTCCTGGCACGCGGACCGGTTATGACAGAGTTGCTTAAAGCAAAACCGCCGTATAACATTAATTCTTTTTCCCAGGCGGCGGCCAGGGCTGTGATTGACAACCTGCCGCTTTTCCAGGAAAGAGTAAGAAAGATCCTGGCGGATAGAGAATACCTTTTTTCCGCAATGGCTGGGTTGCCCGGTATAGAGGTGTTTCCCACCGAGACCAACTTTATTTTGTTTCGCACCATGCTGCCGTCGGAAAAGGTTTACGACGGTCTTCTGGAACGTGGAGTTTTAATCCGCTATTTGGATGATCCGGCCTTGTCACGCTGTCTCCGGGTGACGGTGGGGACCGGGCGGGAAAACGAGGTGTTCCTGAAGGCTCTCGACGATATCCTAAAGTCGCAAATTTAGTTTGAAAGGTGAATCTTATGAACGAATTGCGCAAAGGTACAATCAATCGCAAAACCTATGAAACCGAAATAGATGTGTCTATAAATCTGGATGGCACAGGGGTTTCCCGGATATATACCGGAATTTCGTTTTTTGAGCATATGCTGCAGCTCTTTACCAAGCATGCTAATTTTGATCTGGATATTGTGGCGCATGGTGATATACATGTTGACGGGCACCATACCGTTGAAGACGCCGGTATCTGCCTGGGTCGCGCGATAAAGGAAGCTCTGGGCGGGAAACAAGGGATTAAACGCTATGGCAGCGCAATAATCCCCATGGATGAAGCATTGGCTTTAGTGGCGGTTGATTTAAGCGGGCGGGGGTTTCTAGCTTT
>MVQK01000094.1 GCA_002067515.1 Pelotomaculum sp. PtaB.Bin013
CCTGGCATTTTGATAATAATTTGATAATATTTTGTCTATCACCCCAAATTTTATGTAGGACTGCCGGTACTTTTTAAAAAAAAGACCTTACCAAAGGTCTGTCACTCTTACCTGTTTTTTGTAGTCCAGTCAAAACCGATATCCGGATCATCCCAGGCCAGGCGTTTTTCGTCCGGTTTGTCCGGTTTGTACGAGGCAGTGGTAAAGTAGACAATCAGCGCCGGCATGTTGCCGAGCACCCGGTAGCCGTGTGCTACCATTTTTGGTATCACCAATAAGAGCGGATTATCTTCACCCAGATAAAAAACATTGGTCTCCCCTTTGGTTGGCGAACCTTCACGCAGGTCGTGCAGAACCACCTGCGCATTACCAACTGGAAAGAACCATAAATCATCCTGGTACTCATGATAATGGAAAGCTTTAACTACACCGGGGTATGTCCTGGACATTGACGCCTGGCCAAAGCGGGTCAACAGTTGGTCATCATCACGCAATATTTCCATAAAAAAGCCGCGGTCATCGTTGTGTTTAACCAGTCTCTTTACCTGTACGTCTTTGATCATCAAACCAGACTCCTCACCCGCCGCACCGGTAAACTCACCGGGCGGTATACATTTTTTCGTAATACTCCAGGTATTCGCCGGACTTTATTTTCCGCCACCACTCCTTGTTGGCCCTGTACCAGTTGATGGTATCCTTCAGTCCCTGCTCGAAAGCGTATACCGGACGCCACCCCAATTCATCCTTAATCTTGGCGGCATTAATGGCGTAGCGGCGATCGTGGCCGGGTCTGTCCGGCACATATTTGATTAATGATTCCGGTTTGCCCAGTTCGGTTAGGATGAGGCGGATTATTTCTATGTTTGCCCACTCGTTGTTGCCGCCGATGTTATATACTTCCCCCGGTTTACCCCGGTGCAGAACCAGATCCAGCGCCCTGCAATGGTCCAGCACATGGAGCCAGTCCCGCACATGCAAGCCGTCCCCGTATAAAGGAAGCTGCTTATCTTCCAGAGCGTTGGTGACCATCAGAGGAATCAACTTCTCCGGAAACTGGTAAGGCCCGTAATTGTTGGAGCAACGCGTAATGCTCACCGGGACACTGAAGGTCCGGTAATAAGCCAGCGCGAGCAAATCAGCCGCTGCTTTACTCGCCGAGTAAGGGCTGCCGGGCGCCAGGGAAGTTTCTTCAGTAAAATATCCTTTTTCCCCTAATGAGCCGTAAACTTCGTCAGTGGACACCTGAAGAAATCTCTGAACGTTGTGTCTGCGTGCCGCTTCCAGCAGTTCTTGAACACCCAGGACATTGGTCCGGATAAAAACACCGGCGCCTGTAATACTACGGTCGACATGTGTCTCAGCGGCGAAATTAATTATGGCGTCTATCCCCTGTTTAAAAATATTATCAAGACACGACCTGTCCGTGATATCACCGCGAACAAATTGATAACAGGGGTTTTCCGCAACACTGGTAAGATTATCTAAATTGCCGGCATATGTTAATGAATCAAGGTTAATTACCTGATAGTTATATCGATCTAATATATACCTGATAAAATTACTGCCGATGAACCCCGCCCCGCCTGTCACCAAAACTTTCATTGCTAGCCCCCCCGCGGCTACAAAATGATTTCCGTGTCATCTCCGACAAACAAGCGGCAAGCATGGCGCCCGGCGTCAGCGTGACTGACCCGGGTATTGCCGCCGATCAGGCTGTCTTCAATCCGTTCCACACCGGATAGCCGGCAGTTTTCCAGGACCACTGAGTGTTCCACTCCGACCTTCTCAAGAATAGTACTCTTGCCGATAGCAGTGTAAGGACCGACAAAGGAATTGATGACCGCGGCGTTTTCCCCAATTACTACCGGACCGCGAATGACACTGTTGGTTATTACCGCCCCACTGGCGATATCAACCCTGCCGGAAATCTCACTGGCGGTGTCGACCGACCCGCCCACCCGGCGGACGGCATATTCGTCTAGAACCACCCGGTTGGCTTCCAGAATATCATCTTTTTTACCGGTATCCAGCCACCAGCCCTCCAGCAGCCTGGCCTCCACGCGTCCTCCCGTGTCAACCATCTGCTGAATGGCATCGGTGATTTCCAGTTCCCCCCGCCAGGAAGGTTTAATCTTGTCTATGGCGGCATGTATTGCCGGGTTAAAAAGATAAATACCCACTAGAGCCAAGTCGCTGAGCGGCTCTTGGGGTTTTTCCACCAACTTCAACACTTCTTGCCGGGACCCGAGTATTGCCACTCCGAACTGCCGGGGGTCCTTAACCTTCTTTAATTGAATAATTGAATCGCTATGGCCCGCGCTAAATTCCCTGACTAACGCGCCGACACCACCTTGAATCAGGTTATCGCCAAGAAACATCAGAAATGAAGAATCACCCAGGAAATTCCTCGCGGTTATTACCGCGTGAGCCAGTCCTCCCGGTTTCTCTTGGAGGATATATGATATCTCCGCCCCCCAGCGTGAACCGTCTCCCAGCGCCTCCTTGATGTAGCCTCCGGTTTCCGGGGATATGATGATCCCGATGTCCTTTATCCCGGCGCTGCTCACCTGCTCCAACACGAAATTTATAATTGCTTTATTGGCTACCGGTATTAATTGTTTGGCAGTGGTATACGTAAGCGGCCGGAGCCGGGTGCCGCGCCCGCCTGCCAGAATAAGAGCCTTCAAGAAAACACCCTCCGCACATATTCAGGAGTCAGGAGTCAGTAATCAGGAGTCAGAATAAAAAATATAAAAGGATTTTAGTCTTTAACTATTCCGAATTCTAAATAACTGCTTTATTACAGTATTTGCTCAATGTTCAGTAGTTATAGTGAATGTTTTTAGTCATTAATTATTCTGACTCCTGAATTCTGACTACTCTTTATAGCAGCAATATATGCGAATAGGCGGCTCAAGGTTCCCCTAATGAGTCAGGGCTCTGTTCTTTAAATATTTTAATTACTTCTTCCTTGTCCTGGGATGTGCCGGCTTCCGCCGCCGCAGCGAAATACCTGGCGATGCCCGCATAAATTGCCCAGCTTACCTTACCCTGGTAGGCCGGATCCTGCAAAAGCCGGCTTTCACTTGTGTTGGAGATGAAGCCGGTTTCCACCAGCACTGCCGGTATCGAAGTGTTCCTGGTAATGTAATAGTCAGCCTCTTTCGTTAAACGGTCGGTGTTTTTTAGAAAGCTGGATAAATCGGCCTGGATGGCTTGACCGGCCTTTTTACTTTCCGGAAAACCGGGCTGGACAAAGGTCTGTGCCCCGTGCGGAGCGGTTGAGGGGAAACTATTGACATGGATACTAATTAAGAGGTCTGCTTTATGTTCATTAGCCAGCGCTACCCTTTTCTTTAAATCTTCCCGTTTTTTTTCCACCAAACCGACTGTGCCGGGTTCGCTTAGGTCGTTATCGGTCTCCCTGGTCATCAATACTATCGCCCCCGCCTGCCTGAGATCAGCCGCCAGGCGTTTGCCAATAGCCAAAGTAATGTCTTTTTCCATAACACCCTTTTCCCCCACGACTCCCGGGTCGAAACCCCCGTGGCCTGGATCTACTACGACTACCTTGTTGACAACCGACCATGCCAAAACAGCCTGGGATTGACGTGACGCCCCGGCATTCATGTACTTGGCCACGGGCAGCGCCAATAGCGCCAAAATAACTATGCCCAATAAATAACGCTTCTTGATTCTTAAAGCTTTTATAATCATTAATTTCAAAAAAATCCCCCCTTGGACAACTACCTTTTAAAAAGTATGCTGCCAAAGAGGGGATTATGAAAACGCGTTTGTATTATTAGAGTAGTCAGGAGTCAGGAGTCAGAATTCAGAATATTTCAGAAGCCACAAACCAGTTTCTCATTCCTGATTCCTGATTCCTAACTCCTAAATCACAACTCCCAAGTTTTTGGCTCTCGATCCTTTTCTCCTGACTACTGACTTCTGACTCCTGACTACTGGGTTTACGAGATCCACCTGGTCAATATTTGCAGCCCGTTGGCGACCGGCTCAAAAATAATCTGACTGAATAGAGTTCCCAAAAGGTTGGAGAGCGCCAGGTAGAAAATAATTTGCTTCAACTCAAGTTCATCCTGTTCCCCTGCTGCCACTGCGTCGGTTACCTTGGCCAGGACCGGGTCGACCATCATTACATTAAGCACGATTGAGGCATTACCTACTATTGACGCCATCAGCACCGCGGTGGAGCGGAACTCGGGATAAAGAGCGCCGGCATAGAGTCCGGACAGAACGTTAGCAGTCCACAGGCTATAACTTATCAGGTTCCAAACAAGAAAAGCCCCGGGTGTGGCCATTCTCCTGAATATTATACTTTTCAACGAACGCAGTGAGGAAAACCGAAGCTTTAGAACACCACCGCCAGGTCTTAAGAAGGAAAACAATACCAGAGGTATTACTCGAAAAACCGAACCTGTCTGGCCGAAGGCCTTGATCGAGTTCGAAAATGACGTCACAAAACTGGGAATAAGCAGAATCCCCAGTATAGTCCCCACAGTTGCACCAAAAATAACGAAGCGAAGTTTTACATTTAAATCCGCCAACGCCTGTTGGTAGATTAATGTACCGGTCACAGCAGCATCTGGCGCTGCCAACAGTGACTGTGACTGATTATAGGCATGATCGATAATTTGCTCTACTGTTGAAGCCAGTAGTGGAGCTTGAAGTGTATTGGCAAAGCTTGCCGCCAGGTAAACCACTCCAAAAAGTGAAATGGCCGTGGCCAGGTGACCGGTGCGAACACCGGAAAGACGGGATGAACGGGTTAGCGTGTTTATTAAATTTATAAAAACCGTCAATAAAAAGACTAGTAGCAAACGTTCCACTTGAGCCTCCAAGGTCATTTCGGAAACTGGTAACTTATTACATCATAACATAATAAATAGAATATAATCAATCCGACCTTATGGCGTGTCGTTTTGAGGTTTACAATTGTTTTTTTATGAGGTGAAAAGAAATAGGCACTCACCTATTTCAACAGTAGTGTTCGAAAAGGCTTGACTTGCCGGACCGGGTGTTTATCCGAAGCGGCGCGGAGCACTGGGTGCGGTTTATAGCGCGTGCAGGCATGCAGAAAAGCTCAAATAGACGCGTAGGCAGCTTATGGCAGTCTGTCGCAGCGGTTGATAAAACGATGTTATTTAAGCTGCATGAAAATTGCGGAGAGAGCGAAGGATAACCCCGGTCCGACTACCCCAAATATTTTTCGAACACGGTCATATTTCAACAAGGCGACACATAACTTTGTCGTTCCTAAGCAAGAACGAATTCACCTGTTCACAATTTTTGAAAATCACGATATCCCAGATGAAAAAGGAAGGGTTCCCCTTCCTTTTTCGCAGACTATAAATTCTATTTCTATATAGCAAAATATACACGAATTGTATTTAACGTTTCGAAAATTGAGGCGCACGGCGGGCTTTTTTCAAGCCGTATTTCCTGCGTTCTTTCATCCGCGGATCTCTGGTTAAAAAACCGGCTTTCTTTAACATGGGACGAAGATTGGGATCTGCCTGAACGAGCGCACGGGCAATACCCATTTTTATCGCTCCCGCCTGGCCACTGATACCGCCGCCTAAGACCTTGGCTTGAATATCAAACCGCCCGGCCGCGCCAATCAGTTCAATCGGCTGGCGAACGATCATCTCCAGGGTTCTCCGGCCGAAATATTCGTTTAAAGGTCTTTTATTAATAGTCACATTACCTTCACCAGGCAGTAAAAACACCCTGGCTATTGCGTTTTTCCTCCGTCCGGTACCGTAAAACATCACTTGAGCCATTTTGTCGGTTCCTCCTTCCCTGTTACATCTGCCAGGCTTCGGGCTTTTGCGCTTGGTGAGGATGCTCAGGACCTTTATATACTTTAAGCTTCCTGCCCATATCCGCGCCCAACCTGTTATGAGGCAGCATCCCCTTGATGGCTTTTTCCACCGCTAGTTCAGGTCTCGTTTTCATCAAGGTGCTATAACTGACTTCTTTCAGGCCGCCGGGGTAGCCGGAGTGCCTTATGTATTTTTTATTTGCAAGTTTATTGCCGGTCAATACAATTTTATCAGCATTGATCACTATGACAAAATCACCGGTATCGACATGCGGAGTAAAGTCGGGTTTATGTTTCCCGCGTAATATCCGTGCCGCTTCAACGGCCAGTCTGCCGAGAACCTTGCCTTCAGCGTCCAGAGTATACCATTTGCGTTCTTTTATCTCAAGAGGTTTAGCCATGTAACTCTTCATTAAAATTCCCTCCTCAAAATAAGGCAAAAGAAATAAAGCAAACTTTCCCGTTTTTCAACAGCCGGGGCTATGAACCGTCAAAAAACCACGTATTACAATATAGCATAAAGCATTTCCAGTGTCAAGTTAAACGAGGTCAAAACTGACAGATAACTAACATATATAATACCATGGTTGCGGCATGAGTTTCGCAAATTAATGGTTTTCGCCGCCATACTCTACTTTTTCCAAACAAAGGCCTCTCGCCGGGATTGTGGGACCGCCTTTCAGGCTGTCCCGGCTCGCCAGAATGCCGGCAACTTCACATACCGGCAATTTTCCCAGACCCACCCGGAGCAACGTGCCGGAAATCATACGGGCCATATGATAAAGGAATCCTTCAGCCCGCAGCATTATGTATAAAAGATCGCCTTCGCTTGCCACCCGTGCCTGGTAAAGCGTGCGCACTGTTGTTTTAACCGGCGTACCCAAAGCGCGAAACGCGCTGAAGTCATGCCTCCCCTCCAGATAGCGGGCGGCCTCCCGCATGGCGTTTAAGTCCAGCTGTTTGGGAACATGGTAACTGTATAACCGGTGGAAAGGCGAATGCCATTTTCCGTTGTAAACCGTGTAGCGATATGTTTTGGCGGTGGCTGAAAAACGCGCATGAAACGACGCGGGCACTTCCTCTGCTTTTAAAGCCACAATATCCCGCGGCAGCAAACTATTTAAAGCATAAACGGTCCGCTCCACCGGCACAGGCCAGTCAGTTGCCGCAAAACTGATTACTTGCCCGCGCGCGTGCACCCCGGCGTCTGTCCTTCCGGCGCCGACAACCTGAACCGGCACTTTAGCCAACCGGAACAACCGCTCCTCCAGAACACCCTGTACAGTCGTGAATCTTGTACCGCGCTGCTCCTGGAATCCATGGTAATTGGTGCCGTCGTAAGCTATCGTTACTTTAATGTTGCACATAACACCCTCAGATTAACAATTACAGTGAATACGTTTGCTTGAACGTTCACCCTGCTTATGTATATCTCAACCAGACGGATAAAGCAAGCACCGCGAACGTTATGCTCATCGTCACATAATCGGGTACTCCCAGCGCCATGCTTTTCATCCTTGTACGGTTGGCTCCGCCCCGGTAGCAACGCGACTCCATAGCTACGGCAAGCTCTTCCGCGCTACGCAACGCCCCGGCGATAAGCGGCACAAACAACGGCAATAAACCTTTTACCCGGCTCATCGTCCCACCGGAGCTA
>MVQK01000095.1 GCA_002067515.1 Pelotomaculum sp. PtaB.Bin013
TTCGGCAATAGGTGAGGTAACCCAGATCGGCAAGGAATGCCATAACCATTGCGCAATCTATTATCAGGCCGGAGATTGTGTTATGCCCAGGGAAGGTATTTTTATCCGCGTCCTTGGCGGCGGCACAATTAAAGTGGGTGACCAAATTAATATTATAAAAAAGGATGTGTAAGCAGTGGAAGTTAGTTCAGAGATTTTAGAAGCGGTTGAAAAAACTTCGAAAGATAAACGAATAAGCTGCACTGAAGCCAGGAGATTGGCGGAGGAGTTAAAAGTACCACCCAGGCTTATTGGAGAGGCTGCCAATAAATTAAAAATAAAAATCAAAGCATGTGAACTGGGATGTTTTTAAGAAAGAAGCAACCCTTTTAACGAGGTGAGTACGTGGCAGAATTATTTAAAGCTTTGACTGTGGAAGAAGCAAGAGCTGTATTAACACGATACCTGCCGACTAAAAAAACCGTAACGAAAGTCCCTTTGCTGGAGAGTCTCGGCCGTCTACTTGCGGTAGATGTCCGGGCGGCCGAGGATGTTCCCGGCTTTGACCGTTCTACCATGGATGGATTTGCTGTGCGGGCTAAGGATACATATGGAGCTTCGGAGAGTTTACCGGCATACGCGGATATCAGCGGCGAAGTGCTGATGGGGCATATGCCGCAAGGTAAAGTTGGCGCCGGGCGGGCATGGCGCATTTCAACGGGCGGTATGTTGCCTTCCGGTGCTGACGCTGTTGTAATGGTAGAGTTTACCGAAGAACTGGACAAAAAATCGATTTTAATCACAAAGGCGGTAGCACCGGGGGAAAACGTCGTCCGCAAAGGCGAGGACATTGCCGCCGGTGAGATTGCCTTGCCGGCCTATCATCGGATCAGGCCTCAAGATCTGGGCATGTTGTCATCTATCGGTGTTACGGAGGTTGACATTATCCTTCCCATCAGAGTCGGAATTATTTCCACCGGTGATGAACTGGTTGCACCGTTTGAATCTCCAGCCCCTGGACAAGTCCGTGACATCAACTCGTACACTTTGTTTGGAGCAGTAGCCGCGTGCGGCGGGGTACCACAATACCATGGTATTGTGAGGGACAATCATGAAGAATTAAGAAATGTCCTGGAAAAAGTAATCGCCGATAACGACATGGTGCTGCTTTCCGGGGGAAGCTCTGTTGGCGCGCGTGACGTTGCTTCGGAAGTAATTGATTCGATGGGTGAGCCGGGTGTGCTCTTTCATGGTATTTCCATCAAGCCGGGGAAACCTACTATAGGAGCCATGGTAGGCGACAAGCCTGTATTTGGACTGCCCGGCCACCCCGCTTCAGCCATGGTGGTCTTTGACCTCCTGGTTGCGCCGCTGATTCGTTCCGGTGAGTATTCAGTCTTGGAAAAAGATATATATATGGATTACCCGTTACAAGCGGAGATTGTCCGCAATCTCCATTCCGCGGCTGGACGTGAGGATTTTATTCGCGTAAGGCTTTTTTTACGGGAAGGCAGGCTTTGCGCCGACCCTGTGCTTGGTAAGTCCGGGCTGATTGCCACTATGGTTAAAGCAGACGGACTGGCATATATTCCTGCCGGAAAAGAAGGTGTGGAAGCGGGGGAGATTGTTAGAGTAAAGCCCTTTTAAAGTTGGATTATTATTTCATTCCTTACTATGTAAAGGAGTTGATCATCTGAAGCGGAAGGTTTATCTTGATGACCTGCCTTTGGAGAGGGCTATAGAGCGTTATTTCGCGCATCTACAAGAAATTGGAACGTTGAATCCAGGGCCGCCGGAGTTGATACCGGCAGAAGAGGCATTAAACAGGGTGACGGCATTACCCGTGTATGCCAGGAACTCTTCCCCGCATTATCACGCTTCGGCTATGGACGGTTTTGTTGTGCATTCTACGAGTACATATGGAGCGTCGGAAAGCACGCCCGTACAGTTGAAAGTAGGCGAAGAAACTGTTTTGGTTGACACGGGAGATCCGGTGCCTGCCGGGTTTGACGCTGTGATAATGATAGAAGATATTCATTACGTTCAACCAGACTTGATTGAGATTATCCATCCCGCGACGCCCTGGCAGCATGTCCGCGCGGTAGGGGAGGACATTATCGCCACAGAAATGATTGTACCTGCCAACCACCAGGTGCGGCCTGTCGACATCGGCGCCTTTTTGGCCGGTGGAGTGAATGATATATATGTTCACCCATGCCCAAGAGTTGCCCTCTTGCCCACCGGCACTGAACTGGTGCAGCCCGGTTCTGAGTTGCTTCCGGGGGACATTGTCGAGTTTAATTCACGGATATTTGGCGCAATGGCAAAACAGTGGGGCGCTGTCGCGTTACGCAGGGATATAACGGCTGACGATTTTGATAGTCTGAAAACAGTAATATCATCTGCGGTTGATGAAGCCGATATCGTTATAGTAAATGCAGGATCTTCCGCGGGCAGTGAAGACTATACCGCCGATGTAATCCAGTCGCTGGGCAAAGTGCTGGTGCACGGCATAGCCACAAAGCCGGGTAAGCCGGTAATTCTGGGTGAAATAAAAGGCAAGCCGGTGATCGGAGTGCCAGGCTACCCTGTTTCCGCTTATTTGGTTATGGAACTATTTGTTAAACCGCTTGTCTACCGGAAACTTGGTTTGCATCCACCTGACATAAAAAAGGTCGAGGCCACCGTATCAAGGAAATTGGTTTCACCGATGGGTGTTGAAGAATTTGTAAGGGTTAAGCTGGGGCAGGTGAGTGATAAGATCATCGCCACACCCGTATCCCGTGGCGCCGGCATCCTGATGTCCCTGGTCAGGGCGGACGGGATGATCCGGGTGCCGCGGTTGTCGGAGGGATATAACGGTGGAGATATCGCATTAGTGGAGCTGTTCAGGCCTCTTGAAGAAATAAAGGATACTACTGTGATTATCGGCAGTCATGATATCACACTGGATGTTCTGGCAAATTTCCTCCGTTTAAAGTACCCGTCTTCATCACTGTCTTCCGCCCACGTCGGCAGCCTGGGAGGATTATCAGCAATAAAACGTGGTGAATCGCACTGTGCCGGGATACATTTACTGGACGAGGAGACAGGGGATTATAATACTACATATGTGAAAAAGTTGCTGCCCGGCCGTGACGTTGTGCTGGTGAACCTGGTATACCGCGAGCAAGGGCTGATATTAGCCGCAGGGAATCCGAAAAATATCCGGACGCTGGAGGACCTGGCCGGCAATGGGATTAGCTTCGTCAACCGCCAGCGTGGATCCGGCACCAGGATCTTACTTGACTACCACTTGTCAGAACTTGGAATTAACGATGATAACATACATGGGTACGAGCATGAGGAATACACTCATATGGCCGTGGCAGCGGCTGTGAAAGCAGGAGCGGCTGATGCGGGGTTGGGTATACGCGCCGCGGCACAAGCCCTTGGACTGGAGTTCATTGGCATTGCCGAAGAACGCTATGATTTATGTATACCCGTTGAATTCATGGAAACACCATATATACAGAGGCTACTGGAAGTGATTTCTCTGACTGAATTTAAAGAGGAAGTTGTAAAATTGGGAGGATATGACCTGCGTGATTGTGGCAAAGTGATGTGGCACAGCAATAAAGCAAGAGAAAATTTGCTGTTAGTATGACAGGTATGTATATCTGATGGGGGCGTTTTATTGAATAATTTTACTCACTTAGATGATCAAGGACAAGCAAGGATGGTTGAAGTCGGCGGCAAGGAAATTACTCGCAGGCTGGCAGTGGCCCGTGGTGAGATAGTCATGCGTCCAGAGACGCTAGACATGATCATCTCTGGTAAAGTGACCAAGGGAGAGGTTTTTGGCGTTGCCAGAGTAGCAGGAATTATGGCTGCCAAGCAGACATCAAGCCTGATTCCTCTATGTCACCCGTTGAATCTTACTGGAATTGACGTCCAATTCCGTCCCGACCAGGATAATAATAAGATAGAAATAGAAGCCAGTGTGCGAATCACCGGTCAAACCGGCGTGGAGATGGAAGCGCTTACAGCTGTATCAGTCGCCGCTTTAACAATCTACGATATGTGCAAAGCGGTTGACCGTGCGATGACAATTGGCGCAATCAGGTTGATTCATAAAAGCGGTGGTAAAAGCGGTGTTTTTGAGCGGGAGCCTATTAAAGAAAACCAGTAACTGTTCAGGAGTCCGGTGTAAAAATGATAACATGTTTTATCGTCTCGCAGTATGATGAATTCCGGCTACTAAACCCTGAATACCGAAGAGTAATGTAAACTGAATTGCATAAGAGGTGAAAGAACCTGTATAAAATAGCTGTCATTACCGTAAGCGACAAAGGCTCGCGCGGAGAACGCAAGGATGAGAGCGGCCCGGCAATTTGCGAAATGATTGGAGGCCTGGGCGAGGTTGTAAGTTCCCACGTGGTTCCTGATGAGCCTGAGATACTTCAAGAATTGATGATTAGCTTGTCTGATATGGAAAAAGTAGATTTAATTTTAACCACTGGCGGGACAGGTTTGAGCCCTCGTGACAGCACGCCGGAAGCTACCTTGGCGGTTATAGAGCGTGAAGTGCCTGGACTGGCCGAAGCCATGAGAATGGAAAGCTTAAAAAAGACCAACAGGGCTATGCTTACCAGGGCTGTAGCGGGAGTGCGCCGGAGCACCTTGATTATCAACCTTCCTGGCAGCGTTAAAGCTGTCCGGGAGTGCCTGGGGGTAATCATGCCCGTTTTGCCGCATGGACTTGAAATTTTATCCGGCAGGGCCAGTGATTGTGGCGAAAATAATAGTGAGCAAAATTAATAGGAATTTATTGATAAACATGTATAAAAACATTATAAAGTGGGAAAATATTTCTAGGTGGCCTGAAGAAAGACCAGGAACCAAGGTAAAATTAAATTAGAGGGAGATAATTAAAGGCAGATCCTGCTAATTTCTTTATTTTATATATTTTGAATGAAATTATGCGATGGTGTTATTTGCTTTTGATTTTCTTATTTTATATTATATTTACGTTGATATTAGCACTCGTTAACAATGAGTGCTAACAATAAACAGACTAACCAGTAAGGAGGGGTTTATGTGATTAGACCTTTAGGCGACCGGATCGTTGTAAAACCGATGCCGAGTGAAGAAAAAACCAAAAGTGGTATTGTTTTACCTGATACCGCCAAAGAAAAGCCACAGGAGGGCGAAGTTGTGGCAGTTGGCAACGGCAGATTGTTGGAAACCGGCCAGCGTGTGCCTATTGATTTAAAACCGGGAGATAAAATCCTTTTCTCCAAATACGCCGGAAACGAAGTTAAAATTGATGATGTGGAATACTTGATTATGCGTGAAGCCGATATTCTCGGCGTAATCGAGAAATAGGATATTAAAAGGAGGTTCGAAAAAATGGCAGGCAAAGAGATTATTTTCCGGGAAGATGCCAGGCGCGCTCTGGAAAAGGGTGTTAACGCCCTGGCTGAAGCCGTCAAGGTTACTTTAGGTCCCAAAGGACGGAACGTCGTATTGGAGAAAAAATTTGGTTCTCCGATGATTACAAACGACGGAGTTACTATTGCCAGAGAGATAGAGCTGGCTGATCCATTTGAAAATATGGGCGCTCAATTGGTAAAGGAAGTTGCCACCAAGACTAACGACGTCGCTGGTGACGGTACTACAACCGCTTGCGTGCTGGCTCAAGCCATCGTACGGGAAGGCTTAAAGAACGTGGCTGCCGGCGCTAACCCGATGATTATTAAACGCGGTATTGAAAAAGCTGTTGAAAAAGCGATAGAAGTAATTAAAGAACAGGCAAAGCCAATTGAAAGCAAATCAGCAATCACCCAAGTTGCCACAATCTCAGCCAACGATGAAGTAATCGGCAGCTTGATTGCCGACGCCATGGAAAAAGTTGGCAAAGACGGTGTTATTACCGTTGAAGAATCAAAAGGGACTACAACCAACCTGGAAGTTGTGGAAGGCATGAACTTTGACAGGGGTTATACTTCCGCGTATATGGTTACTGATACAGACAAGATGGAAGCTAATTTAAATGATCCCTACATACTGATCACTGACAAAAAAATCTCGGCTATTGGGGATCTCCTGCCGGTTCTGGAAAAAATCGTACAAACCGGCAAACCGCTCTTAGTTATTGCTGAGGATGTGGAAGGGGAAGCGTTAGCCACCCTGGTGCTGAACAAACTGCGCGGCACCTTCCAGTGTGTTGCGGTGAAAGCTCCTGGTTTTGGTGACAGGCGCAAGGCAATGTTGGAGGATATTGCTATCCTCACCGGTGGTAGTGTGATTACAGAAGATCTTGGCTTGAAGCTTGATAGCGTTACGATTGAACAACTTGGACGGGCTAGCAAAGTCCGCGTCAAGAAAGAAGAAACAATTATCGTTGGTGGGGCAGGCGATACTGATAATATTACCAAACGGGTTGCCCAAATTAAAAACCAGATAGAAGATACCACTTCTGATTTCGATAGAGAAAAGCTGCAGGAGCGTTTGGCCAAACTAGCTGGCGGTGTAGCGGTAATCCAGGTCGGCGCGGCTACCGAAACCGAGATGAAAGAGAAAAAGCTCCGTATCGACGACGCATTAAACGCAACCAGAGCGGCAGTCGAGGAAGGAATTGTGCCCGGCGGTGGTGTAGTATTTATTAATGCAGTTAAAGGTATGGAAAGCCTTACATCCGATAACCTTGACGAGAAGACAGGAATAGATATCGTCCGCAGGTCACTGGAAGAGCCTCTCCGTCAAATCTCTAACAACGCCGGTCTTGAAGGCTCTGTCATTGTCGAAAAAGTAAAGAACTCTGAACCAGGTGTAGGCTTTAATGCCCTGGTTGGCGAGTTTGTTAATATGATCGACTCAGGTATTGTTGACCCTGCTAAAGTAACCCGGTCGGCTCTGCAAAACGCAGCGAGCATCGCGGCCATGATTTTAACTACCGAGACTCTGGTCGCTGAAAAAGTTGATAAGGATAACGCCATGGCGGCAGCGGCAGCTATGGGTGGCATGGGCGGCATGGGTGGCATGGGCGGCATGATGTAATAGAATTGCCGATAAGCCCTGATTATAAGAGTCTGTTAAACCTATATAAAAAAATATCAAAACTGAAGTTTCTCATTGGTTATCAGAACTTTTGAGGAGCTTCAGTTTTTATTACTTTTATTGTCCTTTTGTATTGATTTCTCTTTAATATGATTATCGTTTTCCTTTATTTGGCCATCGCCGTTATAGTATTTATCGGGAGCATAATTCTGCGGTTGTCTTAATCTATACGTACAAAATTTCCATACCCCAAATAAATTTTGATGTTATCTCTGATCTCCATGGTATAAATTGTCCCCATTTTATTAATCACTATGCACAAAAGCATTTGAAACAAATTATGGCGAAAGCCATATTCTATCTTTCACGGTCCTGATTGCGGCCAGGACAAATGACCTATCTCTAGGATAAATGAACTATTTATCAACAGAATCCTTATGTATTGTTAATATTTCTGTGGATAATAAATATTTT
>MVQK01000096.1 GCA_002067515.1 Pelotomaculum sp. PtaB.Bin013
GCCAGGATGAATTCCTCAGGCCTGTCGGTAACCATGTCGTCGGGGTAATACTTGGGACCGGCCGGCAGGTAGCTTATTGTCACTTCAAGCAAGTGTCCGGTGTTTTCCCCGGATAATGCCGACACAGGGATAATTTCAGAAAAACTGTATAACCGGGAATAACTTTCGATCAGAGGCAGCAATTCTTCCCGCTTAACCAGGTCAATCTTATTAATCACCAGCGCCACCGGAGTTGATAAATCCGCAAATTGCCGGATCAGGTAATTGTCGCCGGGACCGGGCCGCTGGTTCGCCTCTACCAGAAAAAGAACAATGTCGACCTCATTCAAAGTATTCAGAGCAACCTGCACCAGGCGCTCGCCCAACTTATGCTTAGGCTTGTGAATGCCCGGAGTATCAAGAAAAATAATTTGGTATTCTTTCCCGGTCAGTACGCAAAGTATCCTATTCCTCGTCGTCTGGACCTTTTCGGACATAATAGCTATTTTCCGTCCGATCATTCTGTTCAATAAAGTTGATTTCCCTACATTGGTCCTGCCTACCAGTGCCGCGAACCCTGACTTGAAACTGTCAATTTCTTTTTCCAAAACAACCACCTTTAATCTTTTTCCGGACTATGGTTCACCTTATTGCGGTAGTACAATATTATATCCGCCATAACCATTACACCGTTCAGAATATACAGGTAAATAACAAGATCATAGCTAAAGACTAACTTATGAATGACGCCAAAAAAATAACCGGCAAAAACAATCCACAGAAAAAGAATACTTTTTCCGGCTGTTTGTCTTGATACGTAAGACTTGTAAATAGATGCCGGCCAGGCCGCTCCGAAACAGACCAGCATAAGAACCTCAAAAATACTGCTCACTTAATTCCTCCACAAAAGATTCCTCCACAAAAGCCACATCCCATTACGTTTACCGGATAACCGGCTCAAATATATTCACGCCGGTTTTTCCGCCGGCCGCCTGCTCATGCCCGGCGCATTCCGCGGCAAGGTTCATTAAGGCAAAGGCCGCGGGCAAAAGCTCAGCGGCGGTTTGCATCCGGAACTCACCCTTGCTGTTCGCCATAAAAACTTTCATAGCCGGGTTGAACTCCGTCAGCACCTGGCGGCAAGCGCCGCACGGCGCGCAGAATTGATCGGTTCCGGCTGTAATGGCGATGGCCTCAAAATGCCGCTCTCCGTTGGAAACGGCCTTGAACAGAGCCACCCGTTCCGCGCAGCAAGACAAGCCGTAAGACGCGTTCTCGATATTGCAACCGGTATAATAACGGCCTTCCACAGTCAGTATGGCGGCGCCTACCTTGAAAAGCGAATAAGGGGCATATGCTCTCTCCCGGGCCGCACTGGCGGCGTTAATCAGCTTTTCAACCGGAAAATCCATACAATAACATCTCTTTCCGTAGTTACTTTCCCGACAGGCGGGGATAGATCACTAAATACGCCACCGCGATTGAATTCAAGGCGGCAACCAGCACCGCGCCGGCCGCCACATCTTTAGCAACGCGGGCAAGAGGGTGATAAGTTTGCGTGTAAAGGTTGACAACCGCTTCAACCGCAGTGTTAAACATTTCCGCCATGATCACCAGTGTAATTGAGAATATCAAAAAAAGCAGGTCATGGGCCTCTACTTCCAGATATACAGCCAGTCCAAGCACCAGCAGCGCGGCAGCAAAGTGGACCCGCATATTGCGCTGGGTAAGCAACGTATGCCATATCCCCGCGGCGGCGTAAAAAAAACTTGTTAAAAAATTTCGCACATCCACCGTCACCACCATCTTT
The DNA here is from genome assembly GCA_002067515.1 of Pelotomaculum sp. PtaB.Bin013. Lineage (GTDB taxonomy): Bacteria > Bacillota > Desulfotomaculia > Desulfotomaculales > Pelotomaculaceae > Pelotomaculum_D > Pelotomaculum_D isophthalicicum. Next base: position 1,790 of record MVQK01000096.1, read on the forward strand.
ATTTCAATCATAAATCAACCCATTGCCTGCGGAGAGCAAAATTATCCGGCGATATTCAAATTCTGGAGTATTTCCTCCTCTTTTTTTCGCATAATCCGCCTGTCTTCTTCTCTCAGATGGTCATATCCAAGCAGGTGCAACACACCGTGTATCGCCAGGTAAGCGACTTCACGCCGGAAGCTGTGTCCATATTCTTCCGCTTGCCGCCAGGCGGTCTGCAGGGAAATTACCACGTCGCCCAGCAGCACTTCATCCTCTCCCTCCCTTTGGAGAGACTCCCCTTCAAGCATGGAAAAAGACAGAACATCTGTGGGACTGTCTATCTCGCGGTACTGTAAATTTAAATCATTTATATAGCTGTCGTTAACAAAGACGATGCTTATCTCGGCTTCGTCGCCGAATCCTTCACCCCTGACAACCTCCTCAATAACCGTGATTAAAAAATCGGTTAGAGTACTATCCAGCGCCACCTCTTCCTGCAGGTTGCTTACGAATACTGACACGCTTCTTTCTCCTTTCAATTTCCTGTGAAAGATCCGGGTATTCCACCCGGGAGTGAAAGATTCCCGATAGCACGCGGACAAATGAGGCCGCTATAATATCGAGATCTTTAAAAGTCAAGTCACACTCGTCAAGCTGCCCGTCATTCAGCTTATCCTTGACGAATTTTCTCACCAGACCCTCGACGCGTGCCGGGGTGCGGTTCTGCAGCGAGCGAACCGCCGCTTCCACTGAGTCTGCCAGCATCACGATGGCGGCTTCTCTGGTTTGCGGCTTAGGCCCTTCGTAACGGAACTCTTCTTCGGTAACACTTTCAGTGCGGTCATTCTCCAGAGCCTTATGATAGAAATAACTAACCAGACTGTTTCCATGATGCTGCTCAATAATATCAATAATCCCCTGAGGCAGTTTACTCTCCCTGGCCAGCTCCACACCGTCTTTCACGTGGGAGGTGAGAATCAAGGTACTTAACGAGGGTCCGATTTTATCATGCGGATTTTCACAATCCATTTGGTTTTCAATAAAAAAGTATGGTCTTTTGAGTTTGCCGATATCATGGTAATAAGCGCCTACACGCACCATCAGCGAGTCGCTGCCCACCGCGTCGGCGGCCGCCTCCGCCAAGTTTCCCACAATGATACTGTGGTGATAAGTACCGGGCGCTTCGGTTAACAACCTCTTTAACAACATGTTGTTAGGATGCGAGAATTCCAAAAGTTTGACCGGCGAGGTAAGACGGAATGTACTTTCTAAAAAAGGCAAAGCGCCATTAGTTAATACGGACGACAGAATGCCGTTGGCAACCCCGAGGGCTATGCCAGATGAAATCAAAAGGCCGAATTGGATATTGTTGGCCAAACCAACCGTCAATATAGACACCACATTAGCAATGCTGGTATAAATCCCGGCCCGGACGAGGTCTCCCCGCTGGCTCAATTTCGATACACTGTATACTCCCGTGATCCCGCCGATTATACCTACAAAACCAAAACGGAGCTGATTGTCCGTCATTGTTCCAAGCATCAGGCTTAAGACTGCCACCACCAGCACAGCCAGCCGGGAATCCAGCAGTATGGCAATCAACATCCCTGCCGTGGCCAGAGGGACCATATAACCGAACTGAGCGCTGAACTCCGGCCACCGGCTAACATTAATGGCAATAATAGCTTTGCCGACGCCCAGGACCAAAAGGACAATTATACCAAGCAAATACAAGTGTCCGGGATGCTCATAAATCTCCCTGTTCTGTTGATAAAGATAAACGAGAACAACCACCGTGAGCAGCACTACCAGCAGCAGTACGCCGATGACTGAAGTCATATGCAACTTGGGGCGGTTTAGACCCAGCGCCTGCAGCTTGGCAAGGTGTTCCTCTGTTAGTATTTCCCCTTCTCCGATAATTTTTTCCCCTTCCTTGATTGAAACCATGACCGGGGATACGGAGGCCATAGCTTCTTCCTGCTTTTGCCTGGTTAGATCATAGTTGATAAAACCGTTGGGTCGAATGTAGTAATCAACAGCACCCTTGGCAAATTGTTCATATACTTTGGAAAGGCGCAGCCCGGCAATCATATTGTTGATGGATTTCTTATTTTCTTCCAGCCCGTCCTGAGTAATTCCGTCTCCATCCATCGCCTCAGCCACCAGGTTGTTTACTTCGGATTCAACCAGCATAGTGTCCTTGGCGGTGCCATGCGCCAGATCGCTAAGCTCAGCATCTTGCATAGCAAAAGGAAGAATGGAACGGAGCATGGCCACTTTTCCGGCAACGTCCAGCCCAGTATCGCTTTGCACGTCAGACAGCTTTTTAGCCAGATCGGAAATATCTTTCTGGACTGCGATACTTACTTTAGGGTCTACCGTATACACCTTATCGGCTTTTTCGGCAGCCTGGCGGCGCTCCATAGCAGTCTTGTTTTTATCTTCAAAGACGATGCTTTTTTCAGCCTTTACAGTTGTTGGAGACACCTGCCCCACGATCGTGTTGGATTTGTCATTAATAAAGCCGGATGATACGATCGCAGTAGTCAGAAATAAAAACAAAATCGCCGCGCCGCCCCGTCGCACCTTACGTTGCTTGGCCAACAGGGACAGAACGGCTGTGACTTTACTTTTTACCGCGCTAATAGTAAGCACGATTTCACCCCTCTTCGGTTACCGCCCTATTGCTCTCTTTCATATGCCCTGATAATCTCTTCAACCAGAGGGTGCCGTACAATGTCATCGCCAGTGAGGACATGGATGCCCAATCCTTTTATCTCCTTTAGAACTTTAACAGCGTTAACCAGGCCGGAAACCTGACCTTTCGGCAGGTCAATCTGGGTAATGTCCCCGGTTATTACCGCCTTAGAGCCAAAGCCAAGACGGGTCAAAAACATCTTCATCTGTTCCGGAGTGGTGTTCTGCGCCTCGTCCAGGATAATAAACGAATCCTCCAGTGTCCTGCCCCGCATGTAAGCCAGGGGAGCAATTTCAATAATGTGGCGTTCAAGATATTTTTGAGTATTTTCCACTCCCAATATATCATAGAGGCTATCGTAAAACGGCCTTAGATACGGGTCAACTTTATCTTGCAGATCACCGGGCAAAAACCCCAATTTCTCACCGGCTTCTACTGCCGGACGGGTCAAAACAAGGCGCCCGACTTGTTTGCCGCGCAACGCTTTGATCGCCATCACCACCGCCAGATAGGTTTTGCCCGTTCCGGCCGGGCCTACGGCAAAAACTATATCGTTATTTTTTATGGCTTCAACATATTTTTGCTGACCGATTGTTTTTGGTTTTATCTGTTTTCCTCTGGCGGAAATCATGGCCACTTCTCTGGCTATACTTTCCAGAGCGTTTTTCAAGCCGCCTTGCGCCGATTTAATCGCGTAACCTACCTCCTGGGCGGTTATGTGATTCCCCGCTTGATAAAAATTATTCAGCTGGGTCAATATCTCCTTTGCTTGCTCTACCTTCTCCTGCTCTCCGGTTATTGCCAGAGCATGGCCCCGGGCCACAACTTGAACTCCCAAAGTCCTTTCAACCTGTACCAGATGTTCGTCGTGCTTTCCAAATATTTCGGCAGCGGCGCCAATATCATCCAGTTCAACCCTGGCTTCAAATTTTTCTGTCAATACCCGGCCTCCTTTAAGGTTTAAAGAGTTTTTCCTTGCCGATATCCTCAATAGTTTCCAAAACTGCCTTTACCCGCACAACATTTTCATCATAATTGGCACTGACATCCTTCAGCCACTTTCCTTGAACAATAGCATCCCTGGGCAGTTGCTTCATTACAGTATCCAAGGCCGCTTCTCCAGCAGCTTTGCAGGTATCCTCCCGGCTACGCTCATCGAGATAGCCGACCAACTCCAGATATTTTACTGTTACTAGTTCGACGGGCAGGTCAAGATTCCTCCATTGGGGAAGCTTTTTAACAGAAGTCTCTATCTCGTAGTGTTCAAAAGGGATATCCTCATTATTCAATAGAATTATCTCTTTTGAATTATATTTTAAACTGACGCGCTTTTCAGATCTCCCGGTCAAACGGTAACCGCTCTCAATAATCCGCGCTTCACCATAAGCCTCATACCAGACTCTGGCGCGGACAATACCCCTGGCATGGACATAATAAGCCGGCCTGAGCACTTTAGGCGGCTCCATCGGCTTTTTATCCTCTCCCTGATTGGCAGGTTCTTCTAATAAGGGTGGAATTTCACCGGAAATAAGCACCTGGCCTGGCGCAACCGTATCTCCCTCCTTAATCAGCGGGTTTCCGTTTAAAACCAACACTTCTTTGATCAAGCCGGCTTTCGAAGCCACAATGTGAGAAGGCCTGCGATCCTCCTCCTCCGGCACAACTCGTTCAGCGACCTCAATCGTCACTCTCGTGCCGTTGATATATACGCCTGTCCACGTTACAAGCGGAAGCCTTTCCAGAATCCGGGCTTCCATCTGCTCAGGCTTTATTTTCCACTTCGGCACTCCCCGGGACAAACCGGAATCAGCGGCGGCGTAAAGCACTTCCGCAGTAGTTAGCCGTTCGTTGCCCTTGACTTCTATAAACCACACAAAAGAAGAAAGAAAATAAAGTGTTCCCAGAAAGAAAATAAAACCCAGCGCCAGCGCCTTTCTGCGCCGTACTTTGACAATACTGAAAGGAAGTCCTCTTCTAGACTTAATACTGTAGCGGCAACCGGTTCGTCTGGCAATATGTCGCAGAGGTTTTATGGCTTGAAGCCGCACCTTGAGAAAAAAAGCATTATCCCCTGTTCTGGAAATATCCCAAAGGTATATACCCCTGCTCGCAGCCATGTTGATAAACTTTTCCGGAGCCTTACCGGTGACTATTATTGTAACATAACCAATGAAGTACGACACCAGTTTAAAAAACATCGTCCTCACCTCCGTTAATCGAAGCTTAATGACCGGATTATCCCTTCAATATGCAACTCGTCCGGCAGCAAATTACGGAGTGTCAAATTGTCCCCTTTAATTGCCACCTCACCCTCACCGACAGCTACCCGAACAATATTCGCGGTATATTCTATAATCCCATGATGGTTTTCAATTTGCAGTTGAACATTGCCGATTAGAACAATTTTAGGAAGATCCAGCATCACATCACCGGGTAATTCAAGAAACTCTGAGAACTGCCTCTTAAGTTTCTTCTTAAAATCACGCCAGGCCATAAAAAATCCCCTCCTGCAAAATTTTATGCATCTAGAGGGGAATAGATTACTATTAATTGGAAAACAAACCAATCGAACACCAGTATTCAGAATTCAGAAATCTTAAGACGCAAAGCTTTTCTTTTTAGAGAAGCAGGGGGACGTTCTTTTTGCTTCCCTCTTGAGAGGGAAGCAAAAAGAACGTCCCCCTGCTCCCCCCTGCTCCCCCCCCTGCTTCTTCCTGACTACTGAAATATTAAACGCCCGGCAATAGCCAGGCGTCTTGTTATCAGTATATTTATTAATGAAATCTCCGTTTTCTAGCCGCTTCAGATTTCTTTTTCCTTTTAACGCTAGGTTTTTCATAATGTTCATGTTTTCTTGCTTCGGCCAATACACCGGCTTTCTGACAT
>MVQK01000097.1 GCA_002067515.1 Pelotomaculum sp. PtaB.Bin013
GCGCTTTGGATAATTCTGAATTCTGACTACTGAATTCTGAATGCCTAAATAATAACATTAATCCAATAGTTTACCTTTAATAATTTCCTGTGCAACCAATCCGGCCGCTATTTCCGCGCCTTCACCATTCCAGTGGGTATCATCAAAGTAATATACATCTCTGCCTTCTCTGATTTCATTTCTGAATGGATCAATCAGATTTATAGCGATTACGTTGTTCTTCTGGAGTTCACTTGTCAGGCGCTCAATAAAATGTGGATCTTTTTTTGTTTTTTGTTCTTCAACAATTTCATCATAATAAGCGTTAAATTTATCAGGAACGGCAAGGAAAATGAGTGTTATACCTTTTGCCTTAAGTTGCTCATTGATATAAGAAATAAACGCGACCGGTTGACATATATCTTCAAAATCCCCTGTTTTATTGAAGGAAACCAGATCGTCATGGAAAAACATCAGATCTCTGCCGTTCCTCAGTTTCACTATGTCAACTTTATCGAGTACCGGTTTGCCGGTAATGTTATACGATAAATTATTTACTAAAAACTTAATATTAGAAGAATTTACCACTGCCAGTTGTTTGTGAGAAGTATTTTTCTTACCCCAATTTTCTTCGTATTCATTTTTCTTCTTTGATGCTGAATAATAAAAATCAACTTTCCCTATGTTGAAACTATCGTTATTAATATTTCTTTCAACGGATTCCCACACCAGGACCTTTGCGTTTTTCATAAGATCACCCTGTAAAAAAGAAAAAGGATCCAAGACACCATTGGCTGCCGCATTGTAACAGTTTATATTTAATTTGTTTTGCAACAACATCGAAAAACGTTCGTCATCATTATTGCATAGCATGAATGAGTCGCCGACGGTGAGCACCGGATATGTTAAATTATCGTTGTAATCTTTATTTAAGTATCCATTTTGATCTGATGTATCAACAACTTTGCGGCGAACACCCAGCCTGTATAGATATGAAAGTCGCGCTAAATCACCGAATGCCGTAACCTCAATATGTCTCTGCGGCTCGTGTCTGCCTGTATATGCTGATCTTTTGATAAACTTATCCGGCAAAGAAAGAGCTTCCCCCGTAAATCCATAAAGAATTATATGAAAAATTAAAAAAGAGATAATCGCTATCGTAAATACTTTTACAAAATATTTATAGGACAAGTTTCTCACCTGGCTTCTCAAAATTGAAAATATAAAAATTCACTGGGGTTGTTAATCATTGTCAGAGAAATGAGGGCAATCAGGATCATAAAGACCAGCCATTTTGTGTTCGGCCTGATGTTATTTGCCAGGTATATGGAGTTCGGCAGTAGGTTAACGGCAATTACGGCGAGTATAATAAAAAAGATTTCAATTTTTGTCGCGTATTCAGGATGGAAATCAATTCCGTTTAAGCCAACGCAGCCTTTTAGTATGTTGAACGCTGTTTTTATATCTTTTGCCCTAAAGAATATCCAGGCCACAACCACGGCGGTAAATGTGACGGTTCTCGCTATAAACCAGTTAATTTTTATCTTTTTAGATCTGATCTCGTGGTTGACACATAAGTAAATGCCATGCAAACCTCCCCATATTACGAAAGTCCAGCCTGCTCCGTGCCATAAACCGCCCAATAGCATTGTTATCATTAAATTAATATATTTCCTGAGCTTGCCTAGCCTGTTTCCACCAAGTGGAATATATAAATAATCTTTTAGGAATCTTGATAAGGTCATGTGCCACGTGCGCCAGAAATCTATGACATTGTTTGACTTATAGGGAGAATTAAAGTTATACGGCATCTTGATATTAAACATATAGGCCAAGCCCGACGCCATATCTGTATAGCCGGAAAAGTCAAAGTAAATTTGCATTGTATAAGAAAGGGCGCCCGCCCAGGCTTCAATAAATGTCGGATGCTCAGCCAGGTCAAAAACCAAGGCTACATGAGGAGAAAAATAGTCTGCTATAATTACTTTTTTAAACAGCCCGATAAAAAATAACAGGATTCCGGTGGATATATTCAAGTAGTTCACTTTAAAAGTTTTTTTATCTTTGAACTGCGGGATGATCTCTTTGTGGTAAACTATCGGGCCTGCTATTAAATGAGGAAAAAACAGCACAAATAAACTGTAACTGATTAAGTTATACTTAATGTTTCTGTTTTTATATATATCAACTATGTAAGCTATTTGCGTAAAAGTAAAAAAAGAAATGGCCAAAGGCAAAACAATGTTTAAGGAGCTTATGTTTGTTTGGAACATTTTATTGATATTATCAATGAAGAAATTGCAATATTTATAATATGCAAGCAGCAACAGGTTGAAAGAAACTCCCGCGATCAATATTTCCTTCCTACCCGTTCTGCATAATAAATGACCAGTCAGATAGTTTAGGCTGATACTGATCACTATTAAGATTGCATATCGGTAATTCCAGTAGCTATAGAAAACAAGAGACATCAGAACTAAGGATAATATCGCCGGAAGGTAAAGCTTTTTATTTGTGCAGAAATAAAAAATTACAATGGTTAATGGCAAAAAGATAAATATAAATTCAAAACTGTTAAAAAGCATAAAAATCTCCCATTAATATATTAATTATTGAGTAAAAAATAAGGGAAAGCTAAACCACTTCCCCTTATTTCACTTATTTTACGGGTTTTACTACTAATTGTTGTTCACCGTATTCTAGCACCAATTCCCTTTCGACCCACTCACTAAAACCGCCGTCGTAGTTCTTGACATTAGAAAAGCCCATTAGCTCGTGTAGAACAAACCATACCAGAGAAGATTCCACTCCGTTGTTCGAATAAACCAGCACCTTTTTGTCCGGAGTCACTCCTTTGCTTGCCATTAGAACATTCAATTCCTGTATAGCCTTAAAAGTTTTATCCTCATTAAGAGTATCCAAAAGACTGATATTGACACTGGTGGGAATATGCCCTACCAAGTATTCATTTTTAGAACGGGTGTCAACAATGATAGTGCTTGGAGTATAGTTCAGAATCGCATCCACAACTTCTTCCAGGTTTGTGTATATGTTTGTATCCGCTTTTGCATAATTAAATGCAAAATTAGACGGCGTGATTATCGGCGCCGCCACGGCTGCCTCGAAACCTGCTTCTTTCCACTTTTCGTACCCACCGTCCAGTATTTGAACCGGGTTGTCGCAGCCATAGGCTTTTAATATCCAGTAGATACGCGCCTGTAATCCGTCGTTGCCATAAAGCACGATCTTCTTCTGGCTGTTTATCCCTTTGTCCCCCAAAGTTTTTTGCACCTGATCCGGGGCGGCCAACCGGTCATTGTAGGCAGGATGTGTATACTCGGCATGCAGGATGGGGATAGCGCCGGGAACATGACCAGCAGGGTAAGAATACGCGAAAACCTGAAAGCTTCTCCCGCGTGTATCAAGAATTGACACGTTCGGGTCACTGGTCATCTTGTTTAGCTCGTAAACGCTTATTACAGCGTCAGGATTGCTGTATTCAGAAATTTTGTCAGCGGCTAATTGCGCCGGATCTTTTTGCTTCGGCTGCACCACGGCCGGTTTTGAACTGCGGTACTGGCGTTTGCAGCTCGCCAGGGCAGTTAAGGAAATCGCGAAAATTAATATAGTCGCCAGACAGTAAATTAATATGGACAGACTTTTTTTATTCATTGTCCCTCCCCATTTTCGTAAAGTTTTTTAGTAATAAGGTATGGAACTCCCTATTCACCGCTTTGGGTCTTTCGGTCCATCTTGAGCCACTCATTTAAGGAGCCGTCATAATTCTTCACATTTGGATACCCCAACAGTTGAGAAAAAGCAAACCAGACCAGTGAAGAGTCGACGCCGGAATCGCAATACACAATTATTTTTTTATCTGGGGTTATTTTTTTATTTTCAGCGAGGGCCTTCAAGTCAGAGGCAGACTTAAAAGTCAGGTCTTTGTTCAATAATTCCGCATAGAAAAAGTTTATGCTGCCGGGAATATGTTTGTATAAATATTCGTCTCTGCTCCGGGTGTCCACGATAACATTATTCGGGTTGCCGATTGCCGCTTCTACTTCATTTAGAGTTGCCAGCAACTCCATTTTTGATCTCGCTAAATCAAATTCGAATGTATCAGGCGGGCGGACAGAGTTTGCGGACGTAATATCGTAGCCTGCTTCTTTCCACTTATCCAAGCCGCCGTCCAGAATTTTTACGTTATCGTAGCCATACATCCGCATGGCCCAAAATAGTCGTGCCTGTAATCCGTCATTGCCATATAGGACAACGGTGCTTTCATTGTCGGCTCCCAGCCCGCCGAGAACATCTTGTAATTGTGGCGGTGTCGCTATCCTGTCGGTATATTTGGGGTGGGTATAGCTTTCATGCAATATGGGCACTGCCCCTGGTATATGACCGTACCGGTAAGATTTTAGGAAAACTTCATAGCTCCTGCCGCGTGTGTCAAGGGTAAATATGCTGGTATCGTAAATTTTTTGATTTAATTCGTAAACGCTGATTAGGGCTTCAGGATGCGCATAGCCGGCTATTTTTTCTGCGGCAGCCTGGCGATCCGCCGGGTCTTCTTTTTTTTCTTCAACAACCGGAGGAGTGATAACAGCTTGCTTGCGACTACATCCTCCCAGTAAGCAAGCTCCGGTGATCACATTAATGAACATTAAGAACAATACAGCCGAAAAGAAAAGTCTCCCAAAGGCAGCTCGCAACATACTTCTATTTAATTTTATTGACATAAATAACCGGTTCTCAAGAGAACTCTTGCACCTCCTTTCTAGCCCGTAAGCGGTATCTATGAATTCTCAGGAATAGCATATGAAATTTTGATATTAGAAGTTACAATTCATCAAACAATGGATAATTGGCGCATTTTGCTATCACAAGCCCGGTTTACCCGACATAAGATAACACGAAGCGTGTGCTGGAGATGTGATGGAAATTACGCAAGGGATGGGGACCGCAATTCATGTTATTGGCTGGAGTGTTGGGGAACGTGTGGTTTTGGGCATTAATTGCAAACGCCATTATCACCGCTATTTTTCTTATTATTGCTTTAGCCTATATGGAAGCGGGGGGAAAGGCGAAATCCAAGTGGTTGACCTTGACATTTTGTTCACTGGTAGTGATGGTATCGTTAATCATTATGAAACCCAAGCCGAACAAGGAAGAAGTACAGTATTTGCCGGTGTCTCCCGCAGTCACGGAAAACGTGGATAAACAGAAGGACACAGCCCCCAAAAAAAGCGCTGCAAATTCCACCAGTTCTACTGGCAGTTCGTCCGGTGAAAAGTCACAAAGTACGTCGGGCAAAAATCAGGGAACGCAGGGGCAGACTAAGGTTTCCCAAGAAAAAAACGGCGGTGAGTCAGGAACAAATAGTACGACGGAAAATAAAAAGACCGCGCCAACTATACAAGACCAGCTTAACGACTCCCTTAAAAAGAAAAGTAATGACAATATATACAAAGATCCTGTCCTTGAAGAAATATTGGACCTGAAACAACGTGCGGAAGAAGGCGGCGAAGAAACCGCTTCGGAAGAACTCCCGGAAAATTCCTCTGAACAGCAGCCTGGCGGCGCCGGCTCCTCCGCGGAGGGGCAGAAGGATGTTCAAAATACAGATACCGGCAGTAGGAAAGATTTAATAAAACAGTTGAGTAGTCAAAAAGTAGTTAAGGCAAAGGTTCTGGTGTCATCCCTTAATGTCAGAGATAAGGGAAGCATGGATGGTAATGTTATCGGATTGTTAAATACAGGCGATATTGTGGAGGTTATAGATAATACCGTAATTGGTGAGTGGGTCAATGTAAAGTTGAACTCCGGGCAAAAGGGGTGGGTAATTAGGAAGAATTTAGAAATATTGCAGTAAATAATAGTATTGACTACTTGAATAGTAACATCTGCAATTTGTCTAAGGGGGAAAGGCGATGAAGCTAAAGGAAATCGGGAGAATATTGGGAGAGTTGAAACTGGTCTTGGTTCTGGTGCCCGTTGTGGCAATGCTGACAAGCGCCATAATCAATTTATTTGTATTGACGCCTGTTTATGAGTCAACAACAACAATAATAGTGCTAAGAGACCAGATGACCCCGTATTCCGAGATAAACATTAATACGATCACATTAAATCAAAGGCTGGTAAGGACTTACAGCGAACTGGCAAAAAGCCGTTCCGTAGCTGAAGAAGTCATTAATAATAATAATTTGAGTTATACCCCCGGGGAGTTAAGCGCGAAGATCAAAGTTGAATTGGCCGGCGATACTGAGGTGCTGAAAATTACAGCAGGTGATTCCAACCCTTCAATTGCGGCATTAATCGCCAATGGAGTCGCCCAGGCGCTTTCCGGCAAAGTTTACAAAGTCATGAATGTTAAAAATATACAGGTGCTTGATCCCGCCGTGCCGTCAGGAACTCCGGTTAGCCCTAAATCTGTATTAAATATTTTAGTTGCCGGGATTCTCGGTCTTGTAATAACGGTGGCAATCATTTTTGTCAGGGAATATCTTGACGATACCATCAGGTATCCTGAAGAGATAGAAAGCTTACTGAAGCTGTCTGTGTTGGGAATGATACCCGCGGCCACTCTCCAAACAGGTGACGGAAGGGGAGTTAAAGTTTGAGCAATTTTGAACTGGTTACTTACAACCAGCCCCGGGCTTTTATAACAGAGTCTTTTCGGACTCTACGGGCAAATCTTCAGTTTTTTGAGGTGGGGGATTCATTAAAAGCGATCTTGCTGGCCGGGGGAGGGTTCGGAGAAGGGACTTCTTTTATGACAGCCAACCTTGGTATCGTTTTCGCGCAAACCGGCCAAAAGGTTATTGTTGTTGACTGCGACCTGCGTAAACCACAGCAGCATTTAATTTTTAACGTGGATAATAACTCCGGTTTGACAAATATTTTATTAGAATTCAAAGAACCTGAAGATGTTATCAAGGACCTTCCAATAGCCGGATTAAAAATATTAACCGCAGGCCCGCCTTCTGCCAACCCGACTGAATTGCTAGGCAAAAACAAGATGCGTCAGTTAATCGCAAGCCTGAAAGAAAAGGCTGATGCAATCCTATTGGATGCGCCTCCGTTAGCGGTTGTGGCCGATGCCGCCGTTTTGTCAAAGGCGGTGGACGGTGTGTTGATGGTGGTAAGAGCGATGGTTGCCTCTCATGATTCGGTAGTTAGGACCAAGGAGATGTTAACAAACGCCAGAGCAAGGATCCTTGGCGTAGCTTTAAATTGTGCCAGAATGAATGAAGCTGTTGAGAATTATCAATCACACTACGCGAATAAAGAGAAAATTATTAAAAAAGAGACGGAGATTAAAAAGAAGGCGCCTGTCAAAAAGTAAAT
>MVQK01000098.1 GCA_002067515.1 Pelotomaculum sp. PtaB.Bin013
AAAGTCGTGGCAAATACAGGTTTGTAGAGCCTATGCTGCAAGAGTATGTTTTGAGGAGTTATTGAAAAGGGAGTTTGGACGGTCGTCTGACCGGACTCGCCGCAACTGAAACATTGTCAATGTCATAAACCTGTCTTAATCGCGAGGCAGGTTTTTTCTTATCGTATATTCTTATCGTATAAAAGACGTGGAAAGATAAACAATAAAGAAATAAGGCGGGAGGTGATCTAATTATGCCTGATTTTATCATTGGTGAGCATGAAAACATAACCGGAATAGAAAAACAGGCTCCTGATAGAGTTACCGATAATAAAGAGAGGAATCAATATAGAGAATTGGATAATGTTATTCAAGAATATACAAAAAAACCAGGCCAGTTGATTGGGATTTTGCATAGAGCTCAGGAAATATTCGGCTACTTGCCGGAAGAGGTGCAGGCATATATCGCGAATAAAACCGGGATTCCCGTCAGTGAGGTTAACGGGGTGGTTACTTTTTATTCCCTTTTTTCAACTGAGCCAAAGGGAAAATATGAGATAAAAGTATGTCTGGGCACTGCTTGTTATGTCAAAGGGGCGCAGGAGATCATGAACACTCTTAAAGAAAACTTGAAAATTGACGAGGGGGAAACTACGCAAGACAAGCTTTTTACTTTACAAAGCACGCGCTGCATCGGCTCTTGCGGGCTTGCGCCCGTCCTGCTGGCAAATGACGATGTGTACGGAGAAATTGCGGTGAAAGATGTTATGAATATAATCCGTGACTATCAGAAAGGTGACAAAATTGAAAGTTGAAAATATTGAAGATCTAAAAGCGCTGAAAGAAAAACATTATCCGCTGATCAAACAAAGACTTGGCCACCGGAACGGACTGGGCCTGACCCAGATAATGGTCTGTTCAGGCAGTTCTTGTATCTCTTCCGAAAGCCAGGCTATCCTGCGGGAACTGGAGCGGGAACTGGACGATTACGGCTTGAAAGAAAATGTCCGCGTCGTGAAAACCGGCTGCCTCGGTTTTTGCCAGCACGGTCCCGTTGTTATGGTGCATCCGGGAGAGATATTTTACTGCCAGGTAAAACCGGAGGACGTGAAGGAACTGGTGCAAACCCACCTGATAGACGGCAAGCTGGTGGAAAGAATGCTTTATCAGGAGGATTTAACAGGAAGAAGGATACCGAGCATCAATGATATCCATTTTTTTAAAGCGCAAGAAAGGGTCGTCCTGCAAAATTGTGGAATGATTAACCCGGAAGATATAGAAGAGTACATAGCCAGGGACGGGTACTTTGCCCTGGCGGATGTTATTTTGAATAAGCAGCCCGGTGAAATAATTGACATTATCAGTAAGTCGGGACTCCGGGGGAGGGGCGGCGCCGGCTTCCCGACAGGGAAAAAGTGGGAGATGACTGCCGCGCAGGATGTCACTCCGAAATATGTTGTGTGTAATGCTGACGAAGGCGACCCCGGCGCTTTTATGGACCGCAGCATCCTCGAGGGCGACCCGCACAGCGTGCTGGAAGCCATGGCTATAGCCGCCTGCTGTATCGGCGCCAATCAAGGATATATTTACGTGCGGGCGGAATACCCCGTGGCGGTTGAAAGGCTGGAAATTGCCATTAAGCAGGCCAGGGAAACCGGTTTGTTGGGCAAAGGACTTTTCGGTACTTCATTTGACTTCGATATTGAATTGCGTTTGGGGGCGGGCGCCTTCGTATGCGGAGAGGAGACCGCGCTGCTTCATTCAATCATGGGCGCGCGCGGAGAGCCCCGCCCCAGGCCTCCTTATCCGGCCCAGGAAGGGGTTTGGGGCAAGCCAACCCTGATTAACAATGTCGAAACTTACGCTAATATACCAATTATTTTACGAAGGGGTTGGGAATGGTACCAAGGGTACGGCACCGCTACCACTAAAGGCACCAAAGTTTTTTCCCTGGCCGGGAAAATAAATAACACCGGCTTGATTGAAGTGCCCATGGGCACGTCTTTACGCACCATAATTTTTGACATAGGCGGGGGCATACCCGGAGGCAGAAAATTTAAGGCTGTCCAGACCGGCGGGCCGTCAGGAGGCTGTATCCCGGAAAAATTCCTCGACCGGCCGATTGACTATGAGTCACTAAAGGAAATTGGCTCGATTATGGGTTCCGGCGGAATGATCGTGATGAGCGAGGATAATTGCATGGTTGACCTGGCGCGGTTTTACCTGGAGTTTACCCAGGACGAATCGTGCGGCAGGTGCACTCCCTGCCGGGTCGGCACGAAAAGGTTGCTGGAAATCCTGAAAAGAATCACTGAGGGACAAGGTGAGATGGAGGATCTGGATATTTTGGAGAGACTCTCGCTGGATATCCGCGACGCCTCTCTGTGCGGTCTGGGCCAGACCGCGCCCAATCCGGTTCTTTCCACACTAAGTTATTTTAAGGACGAATATATTGCCCATGTAAGAAATAAAGCCTGCCCGGCCGGTGTTTGCAAAGCCTTGCTTGAATATCAGGTAGACGAAGAAAAATGTGTGGCTTGCGGTCTTTGCGCCAAAGCCTGCGCGGTCGGGGCGATTTCCGGGGAACCGAAACAGCCGTACCGGATTGACCCGGCGAAATGTGTCAAGTGCGCGGCATGCGTGGCCAGGTGTCCGAAAAAGGCGATCTTTCAAGGCAGGGGAAAGGAGGCGACGATCATTGAAAACGCCGGAATTTTCACCGGGACCGGTAGTCAGGAGAACAGGGCAACTTTATGACAACCCGGAGAAAAAAGTAGATAAAATCAGGCTTACGATTGACGGCAGGGAGATTGAAGCCGACAAGGGAATGAATGTCCTGGAGGCGGCTCACGCTGCGGGCATCGAAATTCCCAGCCTGTGCTACCTGCGTCATGTCAATGAAATTGGCTCCTGCCGGGTCTGCCTGGTTGAAGTGGAAATCAAAGGGAACAGGGTGCTCCAGGCTTCCTGCGCTTTTCCCGCAACCGAAGGCTTGGTGGTCCATACTTCTTCAACGCGGGTGAGAAGGGTTAGGAAAACGATGGTGGAACTGCTTCTGTCCGACCATCACCGTGAATGCACCACCTGTATTCGCAACTTGAATTGTGAACTGCAAAATATAGCGGACAACCTGGGGATAAGGAATATCAAATACACCGGTGAAATGAAACAACTGCCGGTTCAGAACGAGAATTCGTTCATTGTCCGGGATTATAACAAATGTATCAAATGCCGCCGTTGTGAGGCAATTTGCAGCAAAGTGCAAGAAGTAAATGTTTACTCCGCGATCAACCGGGGTTATGATACGGTGATCGCTCCGGCGTTCATGCAGGACCTTTCCCAGGTGGCCTGCATCACCTGCGGACAATGTGTGATTGCCTGCCCTACCGCTTCACTAACGGAAAAAGAATGTATTGACTCCGTATGGGAGGCGCTTGAAGACCCGGACAAGTATGTAGTAGTGCAAACCGCTCCGTCCATTCAGGTCACTTTGGGTGAGGTGTTCGGCTACCCGGTGGGTACGGTGGTTACCGGGAAACTGGTGGCCGCTTTGCGGCGTCTGGGTTTTGACAAGGTGTTCTCCACGGACTTTACCGCTGACTTGACCATCATGGAAGAAGCCCATGAATTATTGGAAAGGTTGGAGCAGGGTGACAAGCTGCCCCTGCTGTCCTCCTGCAGCCCCGGCTGGGTTAAGTTCGCCGAGCACTTTTACCCGGAGTTTCTGGAGAACTTGTCAACCTGCAAGTCTCCTCATGAAATGTTCGGAGCTCTGACTAAAACTTATTTTGCCGGGAAGCAGGGACTTGATCCCGAAAAAATCGTGGTAGTGGCAATCATGCCCTGCACGGCGAAAAAGTTTGAGGCCAGCAGGCCGGAAATGGGCACCGGCAATTTTAAAGATGTGGACTGGGTTTTAACTACCAGAGAGCTGGCGAGAATGATCAGGCAGGCGGGAATAAATTTCTGCGACCTGCCGGATGAAGATTATGATACTCCCATGGGGATTGCCAGCGGCGCCGGGGCTATCTTCGGTTCTACCGGAGGGGTGATTGAGGCGGCGGTGCGAACCGCGTATTATCTTACCTCCGGCCAGGAGTTGGATGTGCTGGACTATGAGGAGTTACGCGGGTTTAGCGGATTGAAAGAAGCCTGGGTGGAATTGAAGGGAAGACGGATTAAAGTGGCTATCGCGCATGGTACCGGGAACGCCAGGATTTTAATGGACAGGTTGAAAGCCGGCGAGCAATTTGACTACGCGGAAATCATGGCTTGTCCCGGCGGCTGTGTGGGAGGAGGCGGTCAACCGATATTCGGCACCAGGGAACATAAGGAGATATCGTTGGATTACCGCCATAACCGGGCCGATGCCCTGGAACGAATCGATTATTCGAAAAAAATAAGGCGCGCTCACGAAAATCCGGCAGTGAAAAAAATTTATGAAGAGTTCCTGGGACACCCACTGAGCAACATGTCTAAAAAACTGCTGCATACCTATTTTACGCCGCGTGGCGAGTTGCCGGGTTTTAACTTTGGGGGAATGAAAGGTCATCATGCAGGTCATGTGAAGGAGAATATGACAGTGTACGACAGCTGAAATAACCAGCACAAATATCATGCCAAAAGTTATGAATAATATAATTATTGTACCGTAAAGCCAATTACGATATAATAAAATTAAATTAAATAAATATTATCGCAACGTGTTGGGCAAACCCGTGCGAAAGCCGGGGACGCATAGCCTTGGGTCTAACGCTTAGTAGTAAGCCATGATTGCCAGGCAACAAGGAAGCTGACTTTACTGGGGTGGGTATAGTCTTATATGACTATACTCGCCCTTTTTTTATTTATTTAAGATATTGTGTTAAATAGCTTTATAAAAACAAAAAATCTTATAATTATTCGAGAATATAAGGAGGTGAAACTTGAAAACAAGATATTGATCAAATGTATTGATATGGAAAGGGGAGTCTATCTTGTCAGAAAGTACTCAGGTTTTTTTTGCAACTGCGGTATTCTTAATTACATACGCAGTAATCGTTTCAGAAAAAATTCATCGCACTGTGGTTGCCCTGGTGGGAGCTTGTTTGATGGCCTTAACAAAAATATTGGGTCTGGAGCAAGTTATCGAAGCCATCGATTTCAACACCATTGGCTTGCTGGTGGGGATGATGATAATCGTGGGCATCACTAAGCAAACCGGTATTTTTGAATACTTGGCGATCAAGGCGGCCAAGGGTTCAAAGGGAGAACCGCTCAAAATTATCGCCGCCCTTTCTTTGATCACGGCTGTCTTGTCTGCTTTTTTAGATAATGTTACGACCGTGCTGTTAATTGTGCCGGTAACCTTTGCCATAGCCAAGCAGCTGGAACTTAACCCGTTGCCGTTCCTGATTGCTGAGATCATCTCCTCCAATATTGGCGGTACGGCTACTTTAATCGGTGACCCGCCGAACATCATGATCGGTAGCGCCACCGGGCTTGGCTTTATGGATTTTGTCTTTAATCTGACGCCTGTCATAGTTGTTATATACATTTTGACCATTTTCTTTATACAAATCATATACCGGAAACAACTGGTGGCCAGACCGGAACTTCAATCTGTTATTATGGAAATTGATGAGAAGGATGAGATAAAGGACGCCAAGCTTTTACATAAATGCCTCGTGGTGCTTTTTCTTACCGTATTAGGTTTTGTCCTGCACCAATATGTACACCTGGAATCATCCGTCATAGCCTTGTCAGGGGCCAGTCTATTGCTTCTTGTCACCAGGAGTGATCCGGAACATTCTCTGCATGCGGTTGAGTGGCCTGTTATCTTCTTCTTCGTCGGCCTTTTCGTGGTGGTGGGAGCTTTGGAAGAGGTTGGTGTTATTGAGGCAATGGCCAAGTGGTCGCTAGAGGTGACCGGCGGCAACATGGTGCCGACGTCTATGCTGATTCTCTGGCTGTCTGCCATAGCCTCGGCCTTTGTCGATAACATACCTTTTGTCGCTACAATGATCCCACTAATTCAAGACATGGGCCGCCTGGGAGGTATTGCCGACTTAAACTTACTCTGGTGGTCGTTGTCCTTAGGCGCCTGTCTGGGTGGCAACGGTACCGCTATCGGTGCCTCAGCTAATGTGGTCGTCATAGGTATAGCCGAAAAAAGGGGTCTGCTTATCAGCTTTATTAACTATATGAAGATAGCTTTTCCACTGATGCTGATGTCCATAGTTGTGTCCACTGGTTATCTTCTACTCTGGCACTTGGTTCACACTATGACCGCCATAATTGTAACACTAGGTGTCGCAATAGTACTTTTTTTACTCTTAAAACCGCTCTCAAAAATGCTTACAAAATAGAAACGGGTTACATTAAACGGGTTACATCATAAGTATACGAAAATAATAATAATATAGTCTAAATCCCTGAAAATATAAGGTTCATACCACCTGCCACTATTAGTGATAAGGTGGTTTTTTATTTTACAGGCAGGGAATTAAAGGAAAAGCATTAGCTGTTCAGGATATGTATTTGGCTGAGGTGGGCGGTTGGAATGTATTCGCAAAGTGTTTCAAAGAGAGAAAAGGTGTGGTAAAATTAGATAATAATTGTTAACTCAAAAGGAGATTATTTGCGTGCATATTAATCCCAGAAGAATTATTATATTAACGGTCTTCACTGCCCTGTTTTTAATTTCGCTTGGTATACCGTCCATAGGTTTTGCTGATAGCGATATCGCCATTACTGTTTCCGATCCGGATTGTGGGGGCGAAAAAGTACACGAAGGTAATACAATTAATACAGTACTGTCGACCCCCAATGTTTCGTTTGGCGATAACAGGGTAATGGGTACTTTAAGGATAACGGGAAAGAAAGATATAAGTATCCCGGTAAAGCCCGGGAACAAAGTAATGGTGACTCTGCCGGTGGGCGCGTGCTATATGCAAGCTCCTACCGCCGACACGTATAAAAATTATGTTGAGTGGCCCAAGATTTTGGACGGCGAAAAAAATCAGATACAGGACGCCAAAAATGTACCGGGTATCAAATTTATATCAGGTACCCCCCGTTCCATTACTGTGGAAGTCGGGAATATTGATGCCGCAGGCAAGATCATGGTATTGGACTTTGTTTTTGATAAAGAAAATTATAGTACGCTTAGAGTATCCCGGTTAATTGATGTCGCGAAAGAATATAAGGAAAATCCTGATGAAAAAGTTACCCGGCTGGAGTTTATGAAAATTCTGGCTGATTCGACCGTACCTTTCCCCTCATGTCCGTTAAAAATAGTCTATGACGATAAAATCCTTACAGAGCGTTTCTTGGACTCAGATAAAATTTCTCCGCAAGATCTG
>MVQK01000099.1 GCA_002067515.1 Pelotomaculum sp. PtaB.Bin013
ACTCTCGCCTCCAGAACGGGAAGACTTCTATGTTTTTCACCGTTATTCTTACTATTTTTCAACAGTGATTACTAACCCAAGAAACCCCCTCAAAGCCTTATCTGGCGGGAGTGTGTGAGAATCGAACTCACCACGGACAGGAGCACTGCCCGACGACTGGTTTTGAAGACCAGGAGCACCACCAGGCACCATCCACCCCCGCTAAGCATTATAACATATATTCTATAACCCGGCAACGAGAGCGGTTACGGAAAGAACTTATCCGGAATTAATCTTATTGTTTTTCGACAGTAACAATAAGTTGTCGCTTTTTGCTGCTGTATTTTGGTTCGCCTTTTTTATATAGGGAGGATTTTTACATGCACCAGCGAATATTTATAAAGTGGTTTAAGTCCGTTAAATCTGGCTAAATAAGCTGATTTGTTGGTAATTTTGTCTTAATTAAAGAGTAATTGTAGGTGGAAAAATGCTGGAGCTCTATAAAGGCATAGAAGAAGACATGAAAGTTGTAGAAAAAGAATTGCAGGCAACACTACAGGCGCAAGACCCCTTTATAACAGAAACATCCACACATCTCTTCTATGCAGGGGGCAAGCGATTGAGGCCTGCTCTAAGCTTATTGGGAGCTAAGTTTTGCAATTTTAAATTAGCAGACGTAATACCCCTGGCAGTTGCTCTGGAGCTAATCCACATGGCCACACTCATTCATGACGACGTGGTTGATAATTCATTGATCCGCAGGGGTCTTCCCACAGTAAATGCAAAATGGGGAAAGGCAACATCAACTCACATTGGAACATATCTATTCGCGAAATCATTGATCTTGATTTCCCAGTATGAAGAAAAGAAACCGCTAATCACAAAAGTTCTGTCTGATGTCAGCGTAAAAATGTGTGAAGGTGAGATCCGGCAGATTTCAGCTTCTTTTGATACCGGCCAGGTATCGAAGGATTATTTTTATAGAGTTAAACGCAAAACAGCGTTTTTGATCATGGCAAGTGTGCAACTTGGGGCGGTAGCTTGTGGGGCAGACAGAAAAACATATTTGCCTCTTCGTAGATATGGGAATAATATTGGTATGGCTTTTCAAATAACCGATGATATCCTGGATATGGTCGCCGACCAGAGCAAATTAGGCAAGCCTGTCGGTGGGGATCTACGCCAGGGAATTATCACCTTACCGGTTATTATTGCTCTTGAAAAATCCGGAGAAAAGAAACGTTTGGTGGAATTGGCGGGGAAAATGGAAAAAAGTGAAGAGGAAGTGCAGGAAGCGATTGAAATAATCAGAAGCTGTGGAGCTATTGATTATTCATTTGAAGTAGTTAATAAGTATCTGAGCAAGGCCAAAGAAGAATTGATGGCTTTGCCCGATTTGCCTGCGAGGAATAATCTTTCGGCAATCGCTGATTTTATTGGTATCAGAAAGCATTAACATATATGGACAACAGTATAATATAAGCTAATTCTTCCCCCGGAGGTATGGGATGGGGCATTATCTAATATCTCTAGACTTGAGCGATAAATTATGTCTGGTTATTGGCGGTGGACAAGTAGCAGAACGTAAAGTATACTCCTTAATTGAAAGTGGCGCCTTGGTTCGGGTTGTCGGCCCGGAATTAACCCCGGGTCTCAAGGATATGGTAGAATCAGGCCGGATTCTCTACAGACAGGGGCAATACCTTCCGGCAGACTTAAATAATATTTTTCTGGTAATCAGCGCCACGGACAACAAGGAAGTAAACCGGCAGGTTGCTGAGGACTGCGCTTCCCGAAACCTGTTAGTGAACATCGTTGATACCCCGGAGAAATGCAATTTTTTCGTTCCTGCCGTAGTCAAACGGGGGGGGCTTTCCATCGCGGTATCGACCAGTGGCAGGAGTCCGTTGCTGGCCAGAAAAATACGTGAGGAACTGGAAACAACTTACGGTCTTCAATATGGTGAGTTTCTGGATTTGATCGCTGATATTCGCAGAGACGTAATTAATAATGTTTCCGACAAAAACAAGAAAAAAGAAATTCTTGAGAATATGGTTTGTGACGAAGTTTTGGATTTTCTTAAAAGCGGCAGGATGGATATGGTAAAGGAGAGAATACTTAGTGCTTATCGCAGTGGTAGGACTTAACCACAGAACAGCTTCGGTTAAGGTGCGGGAGAAGTTGTCATTCAGCGGTATTTCCCTGGAGAAAGCTTTGAAGCAGCTAAAAACTTATCCCGCGATACAAGGATGTGTTATTTTATCGACATGTAACCGGACTGAAGTCTACGCCGCCACGACGGAGGTGGATGAAGGGCTTAACGCCATCCGGGATTTTTTATCTCGCTGGTCTGGTGTGGATGTTTCTGAGATAATAAATATAACTTATTGTCATGCCCTTTACGACGCTGTCCGGCATCTATTCAGGGTCGCGGCAGGATTGGACTCGATGCTGCTTGGTGAGACCGAAATACTTGGCCAGGTAAGGGCGGCTTACCTGCAGGCTTATGACTATTATACGACCAACCGTATAATTAATACCATGTTTCAACAGGCTATTGCTATCGGGAAGCGCGTACGGACGGAAACAGGGATTGATAGGAATGCCGTGTCAATCAGTTATGCAGCGGTTGAGTTGGCGAAGAGCCGGCTGGGCAGCCTGTCCAGTTGTTCGGCGCTCATCATCGGCGCCGGCAAAATGAGTGAACTGGCTGCAAAACACCTTGTGGCAAACGGTGTTTCTGGTATTATTGTTTCAAACCGTTCCTTCGACCGGGCGGAGTTGCTTGCGTCACAGATGGCGGGGAAAGCGGTCAATTTTAATGAATTGTCCAAATACCTTGAAACGGCGGACATTGTAATTAGTTCTACCGCGGCTCCCCATTGTGTGATTAAAACTGCCGAAGTAAGTCATATTATCGAAAGAAGACACGGACGGGAGATGATTATGATTGACTTGGCAGTACCAAGGGATATCGAAACTGGAGTCGGCGAGCTTGAGGGAGTTGCCCTCTATGATGTTGACGACCTGGAAATGGTTGTGGATCGCAACCTGGCTGAAAGAAAACAAGCAGCCATAAGAGCTGAAAAAATAATCGAAGAAGAATTAAGTGAATTCATGAAGTGGTTGGGGACACAGTTCGTTATTCCTACAATCTCCGCTTTAAAACAGTGGGGGGAAAATATTAAAAGAAATGAGCTAAGGCACGCGTTAAACCGTTTGGAAAAGCTTTCCGAGCACGATCAAAAAGTGGTTTGCTCACTGGCCAATTCGATTGTCAATCAGATCTTGCATATACCGGTGACTCAGCTAAAAAATTATGCGTTGACCAATGAAGGACACCTTTACACCGAGGTGCTGCAAAACCTTTTTTGCCTTAACGTTCCCGGCCAAAAAACCACAAAAAAGACACCGAACGCTAATACTGAAAACAATACCGGTCTTGCCTAAAATAATTGGGAGTTTTATATGAGCAAAGAAATCGTTATCGGTACAAGAGAAAGCAGGCTGGCTCTTTGGCAGGCTAATTGGGTAAAAGACTGCTTGCAGAAGTTAGCGCCAGCATATAGTTTCCGGATAAAAGGTATTAAGACTCTGGGAGATAAGAATCTTGATACGGCCCTGGCAAAAATCGGAGATAAGGGGCTCTTTACGAAGGAACTGGAGCTTGCTCTGCTGCGCGGTAAAATTGATTTGGCTGTGCATAGTATGAAGGATATGCCCACTATTTTGCCGGAGGGACTGGTGATAGGAGCGGTATGCCGCAGGGAAAATCCCGGCGACGTGCTGATTTCTCGCAAAGGTAATAAACTCGAGGATTTGCCTCCGGGCGCTATTATCGGCACCAGCAGCCTCAGACGCCGCGCTCAGCTTTGTCACTACCGGAATGATTTTAAAATTATCAACCTGCGTGGCAATGTCGACACCCGCTTGGGCAAACTGGAAAGCGAAATGATGGATGCTGTCGTGCTTTCTTTCGCGGGAGTGCACCGTCTGGGACTGGGTGACAGGATTACGCAGTTGATTCCTCTCGAAGTATGCTTGCCCGCGGTGGGGCAGGGTTCTATTGGCGTGGAAATACGCGCCGGGGATGAAGAAATGCAAAACCTGACCGGTAAAATTGATCACCATGAGTCGCGCTTGGCTGTTACTGCTGAAAGGGCGCTTTTGAGGAAACTTGAAGGCGGTTGTCAGATACCGGTCGGCGCTCTTGGTACGGTTGACAACGGGCGCTTATTGCTGGAAGGAGTAGTAGCGAGTTTGGATGGCAGTAAACTTGTGCGCTCTTCCTGGTCAGGCTCGGCTGAGGATGCGGCGTCTATCGGCGTACAGTTGGCGGAAAAGCTGGCACAAATGGGTGCGGGAGAATTATTGCGGAGTATGCGGCAGGAGAATTGTCATAATGTATGAAGGCGTTGTTTACCTGGTGGGCGCGGGACCCGGCGACCCGAAATTAATTACCGTACGCGGTCTTGAATTGATCAAAAAAGCCGATACAATTATATATGACCGGTTGGTGGCCCCCAGGCTCCTGGCATTTGCCCGGCCCGGGGCTGAAATTATTTATGCGGGCAAGGAACCCGGTTGCCACGCTATAAAACAGGAGGAAATATGCCGCCTGTTGGCGGAGAAAGCCGGCGAGGGGAAGGTTGTAGTCCGGCTGAAGGGAGGGGATCCCTTTGTTTTCGGCCGTGGCGGAGAGGAAGCCGAAGCTCTTCATGAGGCGGGAGTGCGTTTTGAGATTGTTCCAGGAGTGACCTCGGCCATTGCGGCGCCCGCTTATGCCGGCATTCCGGCGACTCACCGGGATTATGCGTCTACCCTGGCTATTATTACCGGAAATGAAGCCCCGTTAAAAGATGATTCCAGTATTGACTGGGAGAAAATCGCCACGGGTGCGGATACTTTAATATTTCTGATGGGTATGGCGAACTTACAGGAAATAACGCAGCGTTTAATAAATGGCGGCCGTTCTTCTCAAACACCGGCGGCGTTGGTAAGATGGGGTACGAGACCGGAGCA
This sequence comes from Pelotomaculum sp. PtaB.Bin013, assembly GCA_002067515.1. GTDB lineage: Bacteria > Bacillota > Desulfotomaculia > Desulfotomaculales > Pelotomaculaceae > Pelotomaculum_D > Pelotomaculum_D isophthalicicum. The sequence goes on from MVQK01000099.1 coordinate 5,002, forward strand.
ACGCACTCTGGTCGGAACACTGGAGAACATTAATGAGCAAGCTGAAAGATCGGGTTTCACAAACCCTGCTGTAATTATTGTGGGCGAGGTCGTTCTATTAAGGGAGAAACTGAAGTGGTTTGAAAACAAACCTCTATTTGGCAAAAAAATATTGGTAACCCGTGCGAGAGAGCAAGCCGGCGCTCTTTCAGAGAAAATTGAAGCCCTTGGCGGTGAATCACTGGAATTTCCCACTATAAAAATTGCTGAACCTGTAGATTTTGCTTCTTTGGACCAATCTATTAAAGAACTGAATAATTTTAATTGGGTAGTTTTTACAAGCGTGAACGGTGTTGAGTCTTTTTTTAAGAGGCTGCGCCACCACCGGAAAGATATACGTGAGCTCTATAACGCAAGGCTTTGCGCTATCGGACCCAAGACAAGAGAAGCGCTGGAAAGATACGGGCTTTTGGTGGAATACATACCCGGTGAATACCGGGCTGAAGAAATAGCCGTGGGGCTGCGCGGCAAACTAACATGCGGAGAGCGTGTGCTTTTGCCAAGAGCGGCGGAAGCGCGTAAAGTATTGCCAAAGGCATTAAGCGAAATGGGAGCTGTTGTGACTGAAGTTGCCGCTTATCGTACCGTGCCGGCGGCCGGCAACAGTGCCGCGTTAAAAGAAGTACTCGGACGTGGCGAGATAGATCTGGTTACCTTTACCAGTTCCTCCACCGTACGATACTTTGTTGAGATGGCCGGCAGCCCGTTGCTTAGTGCTACGCGGGGGAAATTCGCTGTCGCCTGTATCGGACCGGTTACTGCAGGCGCTGCCCGCGCATTGGGCCTTCAGGTTGACATGGTGGCGGAGGAATATACAATCGAAGGATTGGTTGAAACCATCGTTAAATCACAGGAGTCAGAATTCAGGAGTCAGAATTCAGAATTCAGGAGTCAGAATAAGAGCATGGTTTTTTATCTTTAAATATTCTGAGTACTGACTCCGGACTCCTGAATACTTAAATATTGCGAGGGTGTGGAATAAATGATCGGCGTTACTAAGCTATTGTGTGGTGATGAATATTTCGGTGACTCACTGCGTTATAGCAGCGGAGCGGGAAACCAAGCACACGGCGTAAACGCGGGGCATGGGCCGGTAGTGGTATGGAACTGTACCCGGACCTGTAATTTAAAATGTATTCATTGTTATTCCACTTCAGACGCAAAAAAATATGAAGGTGAACTGACCACTGGGGAAGCGTTGCGTTTTATCGATCACCTGGCGGAGTTTAATGTGCCTGTTCTCTTAATTTCTGGCGGCGAACCGCTTTTAAGAAATGATCTGACTGAACTGATTGCCTACACGGTAAGCAAGGGCATCAGGGTAACTATATCCTCCAACGGCACCTTACTTAATGAGGAAAGAGCTAAAACTTTTAATATTTTGGGTATTAGTTATATTGGCGTCAGCCTTGACGGTACCGGCGCAATTAATGACCGTTTCCGGGGACGCGAGGGTGCTTTTAACGTTGCCCTCAACGGCATCAGGAACTGTATCGCCGTGGGACAGCGGGTGGGATTGCGCTTTACCATTAACAGGCATAATTATCATGGAATAAATGATATTTTTGACTTGATTGAAAAGGAAAACATACCACGGGTTTGCTTCTACCACTTGGTCTATACCGGCAGGGGAAGCAAAATGGTTGGGGAGGATATATCCAAGGATGAAACGCGCGCAGCCGTAGACTTGATTATTGAACGTACGGAGGACTTCCATCGGCGTGGAGTCAAGAAAGAAATACTGACAGTGGATAATCACGCCGACGGTATTTACATATATCTTAAACTCAAAAAGACTGACCCGGCAAGAGCGGAACAGGTTTTAACGCTGCTCCGGATGAACGGCGGCAACCGCACCGGGATGGCGATCGGAGCGGTAGATTGGAACGGAAACGTACACCCGGACCAATTTACCCAAAACGTAACTTTTGGCAATGTGCGGGATAGGAAGTTCGGAGAAATATGGACCGATTACTCGCAACCTGTTTTAGCCGGACTGAAAAACCGGAAGTCACTCTTGAAAGGTCGTTGCGCTCAATGCAAGTGGCTGGAGCTCTGCAACGGCAATTTCCGGGCTCGCGCCGAGGCGGTAACCGGCGACTTCTGGGAAGCTGATCCGGCCTGTTACCTGACTGATGAAGAGATTGGACTGCAATAGTTGACAGGAGTCAGAATTCAGGAGTCAGGAGTCAGAATAAGAGCATGGTTTGTGTTGAAATATTCTGCCCTGAAGATAAATCATTACCATTTTCAGCCACC
>MVQK01000100.1 GCA_002067515.1 Pelotomaculum sp. PtaB.Bin013
TCTGGTCGGGATGGAGGGATTTGAACCCCCGGCCTCTTGCTCCCAAGGCAAGCGCGCTAGCCAAACTGCGCTACATCCCGAGGTTTTGCATGATAACTATTATAATCAAACTAGCACTCAGCGTCAAGAGCAAAAAAATGTCCAGCTGCATGCTGGACGGGGAGAGATAGAACTCACCGAAGCTTGACCAAAGAGGAGTATTTCTATTATGTACAGAAAAAGTGGTAAATATACCACCGGTAATGGCGGCACTTGTTGCTGTGCCGGCAAGAGAATTGACATTGAACTCTTTGAATATTATACTAAGGACAAAGTCGCGTCCTGAACGTGATTTTATTTAAAAATGAGGACGGATGTGATGGAATTGGCAACTGCAGGCCTGAACTGCAATGAGCAACTGGGGAAAACAGTTGAAGAGCGCAAGGTAAACGCAAGGCGCATGTTTCTTAATCAACTGGTTGACCGGGCATTGGTTTAGCAAACATGATTATAGCTGAACAAAAACCAGTTGCCGAGATCGCGGGTTACATCGAAAGTTGTAATAAGGTATTGCTTGTTGGTTGCGGCGGGTGTGTCACTGTTTGTCTGACCGGGGGAGAAAAGGAAACAGAGATTCTGGCAAGCGCGCTGAGGATTAAGCGCCGCCAGGAAGGCAAACCCCTGGAAACTGTCACCTGCGTGGCCACCCGCCAGTGCGAGCCGGAGTATATCGACGCTCTGGACAGTGCTGTCAGGGATGTGGACGCTATAATATCGCTGGCCTGTGGGATCGGTCCCCAATACCTGGCCGGGCGCTATAAAGATAAATATGTGGTTTCCGCTATGAACACAAGGTTTGCCGGCGGCGCCAAAAGGCACGGTTTCTGGGAAGAGTATTGCGGATTGTGCGGCGACTGTGTTTTAAACCTGACTGGCGGCATATGCCCGGTTATCCGGTGCGCCAAAAGCATTCTGAACGGTCCCTGCGGCGGTTCTCAGAACGGCAAATGTGAGATTAACAGAGATGTCGATTGCGCCTGGCAGCTAATCCACGACAGGTTAAAAATTCTCGGGCGACTGGACACGCTCAAGGAAATTGTGCCGCCAAAAGACTGGTCCCGGTCCCGGGACGGCGGGCCGCGCAAAATGGTCATTGAGGATGTGATGAGCGGATCGAATCCGGAAAAAGCAAATTAAAACAGATTCTCAAAAGCGGCCGGCTTGCGGTAACTGCCGAGATTAGCCCGCCGAAACATGCTTCCGCAGAAATGATTGTCCAGCAGACCCGGTTGCTGGGAGACTATGTGGACGCGGCCAATATCACAGACTGCCAGACGGCGGTGGTGCGGATGTCAAGCATAGGCGCCGGAGTCCATATACTCCGAGAGGGTATTGAGCCGGTTGTGCAAATGACCTGCCGGGACCGTAACCGGATTGCCATTCAGAGTGATCTGCTGGGGGCATACAGCCTTGGTATACGCAACTTGTTGTGCCTTTCCGGCGACCACCAGATGTTCGGCAACCATCCCACGGCTAAGAATGTCTACGATGTGGACTCGATCCAATTAATTAGACTGGTCAGGCGGATGAAGGATGAAAAATTGTTTTTTTCCGGGGAAGCGTTCAATGGCCAGGAGCCAAGGTTCTTCGTGGGCGCGGTGGCCAACCCGTTTGCCGATCCTTTTGAATACCGGGTTGACCGGCTGGAGAAAAAGATCAACGCCGGAGCGGAATTCATTCAGACGCAGACCATTTACGATTTAGAACGTTTCACCCGGTTTATGGAGATGTGTGTGGCACGCGGGTTGCACGAAAGAGCTTATATCCTGGCCGGGGTTACGCCCCTGAAAAGTTGGCGGGCGGCCAGATTTCTGCAAACCAGTGTGCCGGGCATGATTGTACCGGATGATATCGTCCGGCGCCTGAAAAACGCGGAAAACCAGCAGGAAGAGGGCAAAAATATCTGTCTTGAACAAATTAAGTATATCAAGGAAGAGGTTAAAGGAGTATCCGGGTTTCACATAATAGCCATCTCCTGGCCGGAAGTTGTGCCTGATATTGTGAAGAGTTCCGGTTTGTACCCCCGGCCTGTAATTGATTAATATATATACACATATTAATAAAATTTACTTGATCTGGTAAAGGGGCGCGAAGCTCCTTTTTTTCTTGTATGCCCAAAGGTCACCAGAAGCGAATTTGTCTTTGGTGTCAATGAAACAAGCACCGATTGATCGGGGATTACGTATATTAATATAAAATGATAGGGAGGTAAAAGTATGGAAGCTAAAGCTGAAGGTTTGGGCGGCATCGGTTTCATAGTATTCCTGATCTTTATCTTTTTGATTTTCGGTTGCTGCTGTTTCTTCATCTAGCAAATATAAGCAAGATGATTAAGGCTTCCATGCTGGAAGCCTTATTGCTTTATATGCCCCTTTTTTCTATGTAAGAAACAAGGTCAAGAACCCGGTTGGAATAGCCCCATTCGTTATCATACCAAGCCACTACACTAATCATACCGCCGTCAATGACCATTGTAGACAGAGCGTCGATGACGGCTGAGTGTGGATTTCCATTGTAATCATGTGAAACGAGAGGGAGTTCGCTGTAAGCGAGAATGCCTTTTAACTGACCTGCCGCCGCGGTTTTGAGCGTTTCATTAATTTCTTCCGCAGTGGATGGCCGGGAAATTTCAGCCGAAAATACCACTGTGGAAACGTTGGGAGTAGGTACGCGCATGGAAAGGCCGTTCAGCTTGCCTTTCAGCTCCGGTATGACCAGCGCTACAGCTTTGGCTGCTCCGGTAGTCGTGGGGATTATAGACATCGCCGCGGCTCTTGCCCGGCGAAGATCCTTATGCGGCAAGTCTAATATCTGTTGATCATTTGTGTAAGAATGGATGGTAGTCATTTGGCCGTGTAAAATGCCGTACACGTCATGAATAGTTTTGACAATAGGCGCGAGACAATTTGTGGTGCAAGAAGCGTTGGAAATGATTTGGTGCCTGACCGGATCATATTTGTTTTCATTTACTCCCATGACGATGGTAATATCTTCACTTTTGGCCGGGGCGCTGATAATAACTTTTTTGGCGCCGTTTAAGTGTTTCGAGGCGCTCTCGCGGTCGGTAAACCGGCCGCTGGATTCAACCACTATGTCTACTCCGTAATCGCTCCAGGGAATAGCGCCCGGTTCAGGAATGGCGAAGACTTTGATCTCTTTACCGTTAACCCTGAATTCCCTTTCTTCGTTCGCGTATATATCGGCGTCAAGATAACCATGCACCGAGTCATACTGAAGAAGGTGCGCCAAGGTGCAAGCGTTTGTCAGGTCATTGACGGCTACGATGTCGATATCTGTTCTTTTCATCGCAGCCCGGAAAACATTGCGGCCGATGCGTCCGAAACCATTGATGCCAACTTTTAAAGACATGCCGGGACCCCCTTTGGATGAATATGCAGATGTTGTTTTTTCTTATAGTTCCCAAGGCATCTCAAAACTACTCGTTTTAAAAGAAACTTGTTGACAGTTTCGAAAGCGTGCAAACAACTTGCTGACTATAAGTTAGGGGGAATGTGACGGAACGCAATGAAATGATCAACAGACGTTTTACGGGGTAGAACGAGGGTGGACAAATATCCAGCCTTACCATAAAATAATTATGAGGACAGACTAGGGGAGGTTTTACGGTCTTATGGTTGAACGACACAAGGAAAAAATCGTCAAATGTGACCAAAAGGTCAATATTACAGCAGCCTTTGGATCAGAACTGGTGCTTGAAGGTTCAACCACTATCCCCAATATATTGTTAAGAATTTATAATAAGATCGGTATTTCCGACTTTCAGATGATCATGTTGATTCAGATGATCAGGCTTTATGTTGAGGAGAAGGAGTTATATCCAAGTCCGGAAACCTTGGCCGACTGCATGGAAGCCGAACCTTCCAGGATTAAAAAGGAACTCGCTAGTTTAATGGAAAAAGAAATTATAGCAGTCAGCGAGTATTTTGACAGCTACCGGAAAGTAATTTTTGAAGGGTATGATTTTGAACCTCTTTTTTTAAAGGTTTCGGATATATGGGCGGGGATTCGGGCGAAGGAAATCGAGGAGTCTGAAAAACTCTTAAGGATTACAGTTAACGGCCGTGATTTTGACAATAAGAAGTTTGATGAAAACGCGGCCGGCTTGATTCCGATATTCGAAAACGAGTTCGGCCGGGCATTATCTCCGTTGGAGATAGAGCAAATTGAGCAGTGGGCGGCGGAAAGAGATGCCGGGTTGGTGGTTGAAGCGTTGAGGCAAGCCGTTTTAAGAGGTAAGCACAACTTTAGATATATTAACACTATCTTGATGGGCTGGGAAAAGAATAACCTTAGGACCTTGGAAGCAATAGCGGAATATGACCGGGAATTTCAGAGCCGCCGTTCAAGCCGAACGGCGCGGGGTAGCGAAGCTGGAAAAGGTGACTTGGGTACAGTCGAAAAAAATAACTCCCGGAAGAAAGCTTTTATTAAAACTCTGTACATCTAGGTATATTTAAGAAAAGAGGTAGGAAATATTGGGCAAGGCTTGCGATCTGTGCGGGGACCGCGGGATTATCCTTCAGGGAGAAGTGGCAGTGCCCTGCAGTTGCGGCAAGCAAAAAGCCATGGCGAGGCTTTTTAAAAATTCCCGTTTACCCCAAAAACTATTAAACTGTTCATTAGCCAACTTTAACTTCAAGTATTACGCCAGAGACTGTCTGGATAAGAGCAAAGGTATTTCTTATTATGAGCTTGCGCAACTGGCATATCAAGCTGCCAAAAAATTTATCGCAAAATTTTTGCAGGATCCCCACACGGATGGACTAATGTTTGCCGGTCAAGTGGGGAGTGGTAAAACTTTTCTGGCTTGCAGCATTGCCAATGCTTTATTAAGAAAAGGGAAGATAGCCCTTTTTGTTGTAGTGCCCGACCTGTTGGATCAGATCAGGTCGACATACGATATCGCGCGCTATTCCAGCGACTACACGGAGTTTGATCTGGTTGAAACCGCCCGCCAGGTGCCTCTGCTTATTTTAGATGACTTGGGCGCCCACAACTATACTGAGTGGTCGCGGAACAAAATTTATTCGATCATAAATTACCGCTTGAACCACTGCCTGCCGATTATTGTGACAACCAATATCACGCCGGAGGATCTGGAAGAATATCTGGGGGAAAGGACTACTTCGCGTCTGCTGGAGATGTGCAAACCCTACCGTTTGCTGGTGGATATAGATATTCGTGCTGTACAGCGAAAAGAAAGAGATTGATAAACCCGCCCTTTAGCAGAGGACGGGTTTTTGAATTACTTAGTGATTTGTGAATAGTTGATATGTGGGTATAAATAAGCGGCGATTTTGAGGCTTTATTAAAAGAGCGAAATTATTTTGTTTTACGTAATATTTGCCGCACTTCAGCCCATAGCTCCCTGGCCTGTTTTGCCACCGCGGGTTGAACTGACTTATTCTGGCGTCGTAAAATCCTTTCCAGCCATCTGGCTGCTTCAGGATATTTGCCAGTTCTGAAATATAAAACAGCAATCAAATACGTAATATTTATTTCTTTTTGAGCCTCTTGGAAAACCTCATTTTTATATGCGGACATAAGGGATAAAAGGGCCTTTTCAATATAATATGATTCTTTTGCCTCATTTTTTTTATAGCGGTACAGCCAAGCTATTTTCAAATATAGCATTCCTTTTATCGAATTAAGACCCTGATTTCCTTGCATGGATAACAAGGATAACAGGAAGGTTTCAACAGCTTGATCTAAATTGCGGACACCGCCGTAGTCTGTTAGTGAGCGATCTAGCAAGACTTTTTGTAAACGTGATTTTATTATTTTACGCTGCACATCACTCAAATGCGTATTTTTAATTTCTTCGTTGTAAGCGAAGCCGCAATGTGAACAGACCATCATTTCATAATAAAGTGGATTGATGGGCTCATAATATTTGCAGTAATCGTTATCCATATGGATCATGCGCAGGTACTTTGACCTGACCTTTGGTGATTCGAATTTTTTCCCGCAAAGCGGGCAGACGGTTTTTACATAATACAATAAGTCTTTTGTTTCAATATTTTTTTCAGTTTTTTTCTCGTTTTCCTCAAATACGCTTTCATCAACGCTATCTAAGTATTGCTCTAATGTCGTGGCAAATTCACGGTGTTCGTCTTTGTTCCCCAGATTGGATGCGGGTTTTTCCTCCGGAAGTTGTTCTTTTGCCGTATTCATGTTATCACCTGCCAACTTAGGCTATTTCATTTAGGATAAAGTGCCTTTGCATAAATTTTACTTTTATTTAAGTATGTTTTATGTGACCGTCATCACATAACAAATGGCGGATTAAATATTGCATCATTCTGTGTATCTCTGATGGAATGGGCATTGTTTTTATAGAAGACGTATTTTTTTATTTAAAATGGCAATAATTTCAAAAGAAGTAAATAAATTTAACCGGATAAAAATAAATGCATACAAAATTGATAGATGCGCAGAATATTTTTTGGATTCGGGAAAGGAGGAGAAAATGAGTAAATATGTTCCAGGACTTGCCGTAAACTTGTTAAAAGTAACGTTATTAACCTTGGCGTCATTGGCGATATTGACAGTTGCCGTGCCGCGCGGCGAGTGTTTTCAGAACACAGGTGCTCAAATTACGGACCAGTCCGATTCCATTTTAAGTTGTATTGTCCGGAAAGGTGATACTCTATATGATATTGCGGGTTACCACCAGGTTTCGGTCCGTGAACTGATGAAGGTCAACAATTTGTCCGATAGCTTAATCATACCCGGGCAAGTGTTGATTATTCCTGAAAAGCCGCAGGGAGAGGGTTCATTATCCCGCGGCGATATTTCCAGGGAGGATTTGATGCTTCTGGCCAGGCTAATTCACGCTGAGGCGAGAGGAGAAAGTTTCGAAGGGCAGGTTGCCGTTGGGGCTGTTATTTTGAACAGGCTGGCGAGCCCGTATTTCCCGAAAACGATCCGGGAGGTAATATATCAAAAGAGCAGCCGGGTATATCAGTTTTCACCGGTAGGTGATGGTTCCATCAACCTTGAGCCCAATGAGAAGGCTGTTCTAGCTGCCAAACAAGCGCTTCAGGGTGCGGATCCAACAGGTGGAGCGTTGTTCTTCTACAATCCGGACATCAGCAGAGACCAATGGATACGTACTCTGCCGGTGATGACCAGGATCGGCAATCATGTATTTGCCTCGGTCACAACGTAAAAGGAAAGGGGACAAGCCAAATAAGAAAAGGGGACACCTTCTTAAGTTAA
>MVQK01000101.1 GCA_002067515.1 Pelotomaculum sp. PtaB.Bin013
CTTTGCTTCTATCAATGATATGAACGCCAGGGTTCTGGCGTTTGTCGAGTACTTCAACAAGACAATGGCAAAGCCGTTCAAATGGACATATCGAGGGAAGGCACTTACTATCTAAAATTGGGCTTATTTAAGCCCGGCTGTACTAGCGTATGTGTTTAGGTCCTCTGAATAGGTCGATAGATACTGATATAATTAGATAACGAACATGATGGGAATAATCCAACCTGTATTGAAAAACGATAGCAATAGCCAAATCTGCGTTCTTGAAATCGCCGCGAACGAATCTGGAAAATGGACTCATTGATGCCGATTTGAACTAGCTAAACACATACGAACTAACTACGATGTTTGAATCCAAGTGGCTTAGGTACAAAGCAATAGAGACTGGACTCGTTGAAAGAGAGAGAAAAATTGATCCTGTTATAATGTTCTGGACTCTCTCGATTGGATATGGCTCACAATTATATCGAACTCTCATTGAGCTGAAACGGGAATACGAAGTCAGAGGAAAAGTCACCATCTCAGATAGCAGTTGGCATGACCGTTTCACTCCCGAGTTAGTTAAATTTCTTCGAGAATGTGTAATTCATGGCATAGAGCAAATTTCTCAAGAGCCGAGCAGGATTTTGGGCAAACGGTTAGCAAGCTTTCGAGATGTAATGATTCGAGATAGCACTATCATTCGACTTCATGAAAGCCTTGCCGACAAATGGCCGGCCACTCGCTCCAAGAAAGTCGCTGCTGGAGTAAAAGTAGCATTTGCCTCTGTGGTGAACCGCTATACTCCCACAGAGAAGCAGAGGAACAAAGGCAATAATTTCTGTCGGACCTCACCCAACACAATCCAGCGAAGAGCCATATTATTAATTGATCTTGGATTTTATAAGTATCAGCTTTTTAGTCGGATTGTTGAAAATGGGGGATCTTTTGTCTATCGAGTTAAGAGCAACTCTAATCCCTTAATAGTAGGCATAAACCAGGTGGGTAATTGCCCGTGGTATTGATCTAATAGGTAAACATTTGAAAGATATCAAACGAGAAAAATACGATGCTATTTTTGACGTAAATGTTGAAGTCTCATTCGATAGAAGATCCTATCGCAGCGAGAGCAAAAAAGATAATATGATATTTAGATTAGTCGCTGCAGATGGGAGGTAGAACTTATCATCAAGGAATTGAAGAGCAGGTATGAATTGGATCATATCAGAACTAAGAGCCCGTATGCGATTGAAGCACTGATTTGGATCTCAAATCTGACGCTCCTGGTCAGCAGAAAAGTATATTCTATTGTGCGAAAGCTAAATCCTGATGCCAAGATGGTTCGTTTTACGCAGTTGAGATGGAGCAATATCTTTTTCCAGAATTCATCGCGCCTTTTGTCAGCGATAATGGAGTATCTCGGATTAGAACAAGATTTCTCCACAGTCTTAAATGTGTACTCAAGTGAGGCACTTGATCCGCATGTCAATAGAGAACGATTTAGGGGGGGATTGTGGTCTTAACCGAAGACGCATGCCACCAAGTCTGAGGCGAGGCCGTAATCGCAAAAAAGATCGAGATACGAACAATAAAGGAAAACCTGGTCAAAAGGGTTGGATATAAAGGCGTAACAAGACCGCTTGTGGCTGTCCCGATTGCGGGGCAGAGCTTGGTTCTCCTTTTCGAATTGATTCCAAGATCGTTGAGGAAATCCCAGAACCTCAGCCGATCATGCGCTTCGGCATTGGATCTCGAAAAAGTATTCTATCGAGAAAGTTCGAAAGTTTATCGGGAAAAACAATAATGGATTCGAGTGTTGGTTCACATTTATCATCAATCCGGATGTAGAGCCGACTAACAACAGGGCAGAGAGAGCATTGCGACCACATGTCGTCTTGAGAAAAATCCTGGGCACCCTTCGAAATGATAAAGGAATATCGATTCATAAGCGAATCATGACGACACTGGCAACATTGGGGCAAAAAGGGCTAAATAGCCTACAAATGCTAACCGCAATGCTGGCATGCTAAGCACATACGGTCTCAAAAAGCTCGGAAGCCTAATTCTATGCATGCTGGTCTTAACCGATGACGCATGGAGTAGTTTTATTGATATCATCCTCTCTAAATCCAATTTGACCACAAATCCAATACAGGAGAATCAAACAATGAAAGACATAAAACATAATCCTGAAAAGATCTGCTTTATTGCTCTGGGCGCATATCCATTATTAGCGGAAAAAGATCCTAAAAATGTGATAGGTCCAGATGTTCATCAAGTTATATTAGCAAAGGAACTAATGAAGAGGGATTTTAAAATAGTAGTTATTACATACAACAAAGGTGGAAAGCCTGTTGAATTAATAGATGGAATAGAGATAATAAATATTGGTGAGGACGCTCATGATTTAAAAATGCTGAATATTGTATTAAAATTTTTTTATATATGGTGTGCCATGAGAAAGGCCGACGCACCCATTTACTTTCGCCATGGTGGTGGCGGTGGTGTCGTTTCTCTTTTTTGCCGAATAAATAAGAAAAAATTTATTTATCATATTGGTTCTGATGGGCTGGTCAATAGGGACCTTATAACTCATAAGAATAGAGAGTTTAGCCGATCAAAATTTAGCCTCAGTTTTTTAACAAATTGGCTGGACATCAAACTAGCAGATGCAGTTATTGTTCAAACTGAGTATCAGGATAAAATGCTAAAAAAAAATTTTGGTAGAGACGGTGTGTTGATTAAAAAACCTTTCCCGCTTACTGAACGAGAGATGCCTAAAAAGACCAAGCTGCCTATTGTGTTATGGGTAGGATCGATGGCAGATGTAAAACAGCCAGAATTATTTATAAAATTAGCGGAGGCAATACCAGATGCACAATTTCAAATGATAGGTGGAAATTCTGGGAATCATGACCTTTGCAGTAGGATCAAAGAGAGTTCTAAAAAAATTTCCAATTTCCAGCATCTTGGTGTTGTCCCCTTTAATGAGATTAATGACTATTTCAGGCAGGCATCGATTTTAGTAAATACATCTATATTTGAAGCTTATCCTCCATACGCCGCTATGCAAGCATGGATGAATTATACCCCCGTGGTAAGCCTTGGCGACAATTCGGACGAAATAATATGTAGATATAATATGGGTTTTCATTCAAAGACATTCGAGCAAATGGTTAGAGACATAAAAACTCTGTTGCAAGATGAAGCATTAAGGGAAGAAATGGGTGCGAATGGAAGAGATTATATAGAAAGAGAACATAATTTTATTACGATTATTGGAGAATACATTGAATTGTTCGATCGCATTGGTAAAATCTTTATAGATCTTCATTAATTCTCATCATTTATTAGCAATATTTGCTGTGTTGGTTAACTATTTATACTTAATAAAAATAATAATTAATTATGACTTTTTCAGGACAAACGGGATTGGCGAGAATATAACGCACAATTGGTTAAGCGGGGATGGTTTTACCTCAGCACTGACTTTGTGAAAAATTGGGATGAAGGGCTTAAGAAGATGAACAAGAATGATCATCCTTATCGCTATCCGGAAACGTTTATCCAATTCTGTGGCCTGACCTACACTTTTCTTCATTTGCCTTATCGGCAGCACGAGGGATTTCTTCAGGCATTGAGCGGATTCGTTCCAGGGTTAAAGTCAGCCAATTATACTACACTATGGCAGAGGATTGCAGATTTAGGGCTGAATATTCCGATACCGGATAATGAGATCGTTGTTGCAGTCGATTCAACGGGAATGAAAGTCACAAGCAGAGGCGACTGGATGAGGGAAAAACATGGCGTTGAACGCAAAGGTTGGATTAAGGTTCACATCGCCGTGGATGTAAAGACAAGAAGGCCCATAACCTTTTGAGATAACCGACGAAAGAGTCACAGATCAAGAGATGGCTAGAGCCGCTGCTAAATGATATCAAGCTTGAAGATTCGCTAATGGACGGAGCCTATGATAAAGAAGAGGTATTCAAATTCATGAAAGAAAAAGGAGTAGCTATGCCAGGAATCAAGATCAGGAAGGATCGATGGTAAAAGCAGTTACAGAAAGAGCAGACTCTGTTCTTGAATTCAAAAAATACGGCTATGACAGCTGGCGAAAAGTGTATCAATATGGCAGGAGATGGGTCGGCAGAGAGCGTCTTTTCGGCAATCAAGCGCATATTTGGCGAGACTGTGAGGGCGACTTCGACGGAAGGCATATTTGGAGAAAGTATGTGTTTAGCCCCCTCTTAGGTTTCTAAAAATTTCCCCCAGAAATAAATTAGACCAGAAAAATTAAGTAATATAATTGCGATATTCTTTTAGGGCGATTATGGACGAAGGTGACACTAACAAGCAACTTCATGAACAGAATGAGCTTCTAAAGCGTGAGAATGAGTTGCCTAAGGGGCTGTAACAAAATAAATTAGGTAAAATCTATAATTTTGTAAGGTTTAATTCAAGAAATGATATTCTTAAACCTTACCCCAAACCCACTTAGAACAGCGAGGAACCGTTTATAAAGTTTGTGGTTGAAGTGAAAAAATTGGATAGTACAGTAGCAATCCAGCAATTTAAATTGTTCAAGTAAAAAAATTTAATATATATATATTCCTTAACCGATGACGTATGGAGCACTATTTCGCTATAGTCTTAGATGTGTATTCAAGTGAGGGGTACTTGATCCACATGTTAATAGAGAACGATTCAGGGAGTTATTGTGGTCTTAACCGAAGACGCGTGAGGCTAGTTTTAAATGATTAGGTCACTAAGGATGTTGAATAACAAAGAATTTCTATTTCTCGTATTGGTATTCCTTTTAGTGACAGATTTTTGTATATATTTTGACATCCCATTAATAAGACAATTTTGTGGATTTTTTTTCCTTACTATTTTACCGGGGCTATTAATTCTTCAGATATTGAAATTAAATAAAATAGAATCTGTGGAGCTCTTTTTGATAGTTGTCGGAATTAGTATCACGTTTCTGATGCTCTTTGGGCTATTGATAAACAATATCTCTCTTAGCCTTGGTTACAAAACGCCATTAGCAACAATACCTCTCTTGATCTCCTTTAATATTGCATTTATCATATTATTAGTTATTGGATACACGACAAATAATGATTCTGCCTTTTCTCTGCCTTGTCTCAATTTTACCACGTCAGAAAAAGTATTTTTGATCATGCCAATTTTATTTCCTTCATTTAGTATTTTTGGAATATACCTTATGAACACCATTGACAATAATATTGTTGTGATGACCCTGTTTTTCTTGATATCTCTTTATTTAATTTTTGTTTGTTTTTATTGTCAGAATTTTCCAAAGAGATTTTACCCCGTAGTAATAATCCTTATTAGTCTATCGCTTTTGCTTTTAATAGCATTGAGATCGAATCATATTATTGGAGTAGATACACATCAAGAATATTATTATTTTCAAACTACATTGAATAACCAAAATTGGAGCATGTTTGGACATACGACGCTCGATTCATGCCTTGCGATCTCATTGCTGCCAACAGTATATCAATCAATTTTGAATGTACCTTCCGAATATTTATTCAAAATGCTTTATCCATTACTATTTTCCATCTCCCCATTGGTAGTATATATTCTAGCAAAAAAATATATTGGTGAATTATATGGATTTATGGCATCTTTTTATTTCATGTCTTTACAGAATTTTCTTTGGACATCGCTTCATGCACGCACAAACATTGCGATATTATTTTTCGCACTTGCGATGATGATATTCTTTAATGATAATATAGATATATCACGGAAAAGATTGTTGCTTATTGCGTTTATGGCATCTTGTATATTATCCCACTATTCAACCACATATATCTTCCTCTTTATCATGGTCGGAATGTTCTTAGGGACGGAGATGCTATCAGAGAAAAGCAAATCTATAAAAATAATTAACTTATTATTTATTATTCTATTTTTTGTTTTGATTTTTTACTGGTATTCTCAAATTACTGAGACCGCATTTAAATCAGGAATTATTTTCTTCGAAAACACAGTTAACAGTCTTACCAAATTCTTTCTGGAGGAAATGCGAAGTTCAACCGCGCGAGCGGTCCTCGGAGAAGGTCTCGGAAACAAAGGCATTCCAAATAAGATCGAGTTTGTATTCACATGGTTGACGTTTGCATTGATGGGCATCGGAGTTCTCACGTTGATAAAGAAGTGCAAAGAAATGTCATTTCCTGAATTGAATTTCGAGAAGCCAGAATTTTTAACGAATAAGTTTGAAGTTGCATATTTAGTTATCGCCCTCGAATGTACTGGATTATTTGCTGGAATAATTCTCATCCCATTTATAACGCTTGGATATAGTTTAGACCGAACATATTTTTTGGGATCTACCGTTATGTCCGTTTTTTTTATTATTGGTGGAATAATTGCAGCAAAATATTTAAATAAATTACTTTCTAAAATAATCAAAGAAAGTAAACATGAATGTACTGCGAATTTAATTATCTTA
Organism: Pelotomaculum sp. PtaB.Bin013; assembly: GCA_002067515.1. Lineage (GTDB taxonomy): Bacteria > Bacillota > Desulfotomaculia > Desulfotomaculales > Pelotomaculaceae > Pelotomaculum_D > Pelotomaculum_D isophthalicicum. The sequence continues at coordinate 6,473 of MVQK01000101.1, forward strand.
TTCGTGTTAATTCCTTATTTCCTCTGTACTACAGGTATTCTATATCAAGCATTTAGCGTTCCGCAATCGATTTTTCTAAATTCCAACGGAAATATATATGATCTGATGTATGTGCATGATCATGATAGCTATGGCGCAAAATGGATAAAACGATACACTGACGATGATGCAAAAATATATGGAGATCATTTTGGAGGCATGTGGCTACTTAGCCAAGGTATGGTCCAACTGTCAAACTATAATCCATACATTATTGATAATAAGAGAGTTATAAAAACCGGATATGTATATCTAAGGTATGTTAATCTTATTGAAGGAAAGTTCCTGCAATTTTCAAAAGGTAGTTTTAAATGGAATAATTTAACAAATTGTGAATATTTATTAGATAATAGGGACAAAATTTATGATAATAGTGGCTCACAGATATGGAACTAAATATGCAGAATCAGTTCGGGAGCTATAGCAATTATATTATATTATAATCTTCCACATAAATCATGTTCATATTCCTTCATCGCATATTTTGCTTGAGGTACGTGTTTAGCCCTTACTTGGCTTTTTTATTTTCTCACCATGCTGTGAAATAAAGGTCGTGACCCCCTAACAGGTTTAAGTTTTGTAATATGGAATAGTCAAGAGTTCCTGCAAGCTCCAGACATGATCGATTAAGCCAGCTTGCTTCGCAGGACTATTGAACTTCATTATGCCCATCTCATTTCTATATTTTAGAGCGCGATGCTTTCGGCAGTAGTTGAAGTGCGCGAAATATAGGGTCA
>MVQK01000102.1 GCA_002067515.1 Pelotomaculum sp. PtaB.Bin013
TAACGTGGACCGCTACCACTGTCCCTGGGACATGGGATACGACAAATCAACCATCTACCACTTATATAAGTTTGGAAGCATTTGTAATTAATAGTACAGGAACATTATTGCCTTAATACCATATCATGGTATTAAGAGAGGTGTTTCCTATGTCCGATATTCACAACAAAGGAAATGTGAATAAAGATGAGCACGAACAAATCAAAACAAGCGCGGTAAATTTTAATTGTCCATCCTGTGGCCCGGGAACCAATCCCTTACAAACACCGTATCCGGGATATCCATGCATTAACTATAAATATTACCCAACTTACATGTATGTGCCGGGATATGCCTATCCGGAGGCCCTAAGGCTAATCGTCGAATCTGTGAGCGGTGAGAGGGAAGATGAATTATTCTATAATTACATGATTAACATTGCCCCACCTGAGCAAAAAGACATTGTTGCATCTATTCGAGATGATGAAATCAAACATAATAAAATGCTGAGAGAGATTTATTGGGAACTGACAGGGCAGGATATAACCACAGTCAAGAACGGTGCTTTCCAACTTCCTGACAGTTATTGCAGCGGAATAACCAAAGCGCTGTTCGGAGAATTAGCCGCAGTTGAAAGATATCGCAAAATTTTATTCGGCTTTGAATTCCTACCATATAGAAATATGATTACTGAAATTTATACTGATGAATTAAAACACGGGTCTAAATGGAATTACCTGTTCACTGTTAACTGTAGCCTCTGCAAGCGTTAAGAAAATACCAAGCAATAAAAAATGGCCCGGGGCGTAAGTCATGAACCAGTACAAATTCGGATTACCAAGAAGCTATATTCGATAATGAAAACAAATTAATCTTCTTCGCTTCCTTCCCCGGACCCTTCTCCACTTGCATTAGATCCGGACTCGGATCCAGACTCTCCTCCGTTATTTTCCTTGCTTGGCGATAGTTTCTTTCCTGTATCCTGTATACTTTTATTGACATCCTGAATTGATTTGTTAACGTTCTGGATACTATCATTAACATTTTTAACACCATCGGTAACGCCCTGTACATTACCACAACCAGCAGCAAACAGAGAGAATATAAAAATAGCAGCTAATATACAAAATAATTTTTTCATCATAAATCCCCCCTCGTAAATATTAGGTAAATGCTATTTATTTGAATCATCCTTAAATCAACCGGCAAATAGAACATGACTAAAGGACTGTTTTACTTTCTATTTCTTTTCTATACTTATTATATGCCTGCCGGCTAAAAACCAGCCAAGAAAAAACCAAGAGATAGCTAAGAGTTTATTTAGGCCTTACTTTTAGCGATATTACTGAATTATGTTACCACCTTCTTCTATTCTTTAGTATACTAAACAACAATCCCAATGGCTTACCCTTTTTCCTTATTTTTGACATACCAAAAAACAATCCTACAAACAAAAGTAAAAAAATAATAAACAGCCCACCAATTAATATAATTGCAAGCATTTTAAACATAAGGCACACCTCTTATTATTATTATCGTTATAACCAAAAACCAAGATTCCTACAGGGTTAGATCAGCACTTGTGCTGATTTTATTATGTATCCACAAGGTTTCCGGGCACCATAACCTTTAGAGCTTCTGGAACCAATGTAATGTTTACCGGTGTTTTCGTAGTTATTTCACCATCCACCTCAACACATTGCGGCGGCGATGCTTCAAGCTTTACTTCCTTCACATTGAAAAAACGGGCTTGGGAAAAGATAGTCGCTTTTCCCAGCAGGAAGGCAATCCATAATTTTAGAGTATGCCATCGGTTCGGCGTATCCATAACGAAAACAATTAGTTCCTGATCATCTGCTGTGGCACTTTGGGCAAGCGGCGTTACTCCAAAGTACCTGCCATTGGCTACAACAACCTGGTGGGTATTAAATTTGAATACTTCATTATTCATGGTTAACGTGCATTCAAAAGGACGGTGGTAAAACATAATCCAGATTCCCATCAGGCCATAAGACAAGACGCCAGTGTATTTTTTTAGCCTGCGGGAGATGTACCGGGAAATCTTCGCTGATAAACCGATGGCAACTATGTTTGAAAAATAATCATGATCAACTTTCCCCAGGTCCACATCAATCACTTTTCCATTGACAATGACTTCAACTGCCCCTCTCAGGTCTAATGGTATTCCAAGAGTCCGCGCAAAACTGTTCACCGTACCGAACGGCAGTATTCCAAGCACCACATCCTGGCAGGCGAAATAATCCACCACCGAGCTTATTGTCCCGTCCCCCCCGCCGACAATTATTAGTTTATGCTTACGTTTTACTACATTTTGAACCACTTCAGGCAAACGTTCCGGATATCTGACCTGGTATGAAGCCACAACTGAGATACCTTGTTTAGTCAATTCATCCTTAGCTGAAAGGAAAAATTGCTGCCCCCTTCGGGAGTGGGTGTTAACTATAAGAACAGCGGAACGCTCCCGGTTATACGCTGGTGAATATTTCATATCTTTGTAAAATTATTTTATGACCATGAACTACGGTGTGAATGGCGGCGCCTATAGTTATGTGAATGTGAGTGAGAGTGAGAATGGCTTCTCGAACCGTTTAAAGCATCAATAATTTTACCCAAAATACCGGATCCACGTCTCTTGTAATAGTCACTGCCATGTCTTCCATGGCGATAATGTCCCTTACTTGATGAACGTGAAAACTTAGATAAAAATCCCATAATAAAACCTCCCAATATTATTATTTTAGTAAATTGTTTCTTAAGAATTTTCCTGAACATTAAGCGGCAGGCAGACAGTAAACGTTGTGCCGCTGCCCGATGCGCTATATACATCGACGGTACCGCCGTGGGCTTCAGCGATAGCGGCTACGATGGCCAGACCCAGACCGCTGCCCTTACTGCAACTTCTGGAGGAATCGGCTCGCCAAAATCGTTCAAAAACACGGGGAAGATGCTCAGTTGCAATACCTATGCCTGTATTGTGTACCCACATACACAAGTCTTTATTCCGGACTTCCGCGCCCATTGTAATTTCCTCCTCCTGCGCCGTGTGCCGCAACGCGTTATCAACCAGGTTATTCAATACCTGGCGCATCCTGTCCGGATCAGCCAACAAAGGTGGCAAGACCGGGCATCGAACCGTTACGCGTCGCCCCGGCGCCAGTAAAATAGCGCGTTGGGCCGCGTCGGACAGTAAACCGTGCACGTCAAGCGCCTGACGGTGAAGAGGCGCCCCGGCACCCAGGCGGGCCAGAGTCAGCAAATCATCAACCAGCCGGCTCAAGCACTCCAATTCGGTTCTCGCGGCCGTCAGCACACGGGACTGCTCCTGCGGCTCTGAAGCCGCTCCCCGCTTCAACACATCAAGGTAACCGGTCACAACCGTAAGATATGAACGCAGCTCATGAGAGGCGTCGGCGGCGAACTGGCGAACCTGGTCGGTAGCTTTACGTTGAGCGGCGAAGGCCTTCTCCAACTGGTCGAGCATGGAGTTAAAAGCCACAAACAATTCCGTTATCTCATCTCCTCCGGGAGGTACCGCAGCCCGGCCGGTTAGTCTGTTAGCGGAAATGCTTCTCGCAGTGGCAGCTAAATTGGTAAGAGGGCGCAGGGCAAAACGGATGACCAGATAAACCAGCCCGACCGCCGCAAGCAACACTACCAGGCCGCCGGTAAAAAGCAATAGGCGCGCCCGTGCCAGCGAGACCTCTACATGCGCCATCGAAGCCCTGACCTCAAGAGCGCCCTGAACCTCTCCATCACTGCCAATAACCGGAACCAGGTAGACCAGTTTCTTTCCATCATCTCCAGGCTGGATCCGGATTTGATCCGTGCCTTTCAATACTTCTGACAGGAGTGAAGACGGGAGGGGCGGTGTTTCTTCCATTACCTGGCTGCTGTTCCTCAGCGGATTGCCTTCTTTATCATATATCAGCACATCCAATCCCTGGGCTTCCAGTTCCTGAATAAGCCCGGCGACAGGAGGACGCTGGTTTTCACTAACGCTATAGTTCTGGTTGGTCCAGCGCTTCAGCGTTGGTCCCACTTGCACACGCAGCTTGGCTTCTGCGGTCTCTATTAAATCAGCTTTTAACTCTGTATAAGCCAGCAGGCCGTAAACCAGCAGCAGCACCGTCAGCACCAGGAGCAGCCCCATCGTCAAGCGGGCGCGCAGGCTATGGAAGTATTGGGGGAATTTCACGGCTTGATTTCCTCCAGGACATAACCCACGCCCCGCACCGTATTAATAAGCGGCGGCTCGCCAAGCTTGCGGCGCAGGTAACCGATATAGACTTCTACGACACTAGCATCCCCGCCAAAGTCGTAGCCCCAAACATTTTGCAGGATCGTTTCTTTCGGCAGGACCTGATGCGGATGCCGCATCAACAGGTGGAGAAGGTCAAATTCCGTGGGGGTCAAAGCCAGGCGCTCCTGTCCCCGGTGGGCTTCGCGGCGGGAGGTCCACAAGTTTAGATCGGAAAATTGAAGCATGTCTTTGTCATAAGATTGACCCCTCCGGCGCAGAAGCGCCTCCAAACGGGCCAGGAGTTCGTCAAAATGAAACGGTTTAACGAGGTAATCATCCGCCCCGGCCCTAAGGCCAGCCACCCGGTCAGCTACCTCGTCTTTGGCCGTCAGCATCAGAATAGCCGGATCAGCCAGGGTGCGAAGCCGCTGGCACATTTCCGGGCCGGAAGCGTCAGGCAGCATCCAGTCGAGAATTACCACATCGGGCGGCGCTGCCCGGGCGCGTTCATACGCGAGGCTGCCGTTCGCGGCGCTATCTACTGAATAGCCTTCATAGCGCAAGCCCAAAGAAAGGAAATCTATAACCCCGGGATCATCATCAACTATCAGGACCGTAAACTTCGGCTTTTCCGTGGACATCTCTGCTCACTCCTAAATATTTCCAATGTTTTATTTATTTTGATGATTTTAAAATCGACTGGATATTGGATCATAATTTTGAACTTTTCTCTTTTCCTTTAATCAACTTTAACCCCTCGAACCACAGGATGCTAACCACTCCTGCGGCCAGGCAAATGCCCAGGTCAATAGGATGCAGTTGAGCAAAACGGAACAATTCACGGAGGAACGGCACGAAAAGAACCATAACTAGAAAAATTAGCGCTCCCCCCGATACCCACCACAGCGCGGCGTTCGGCTTGCGCATTGTGTTCAGGATAGTGCTCGACCACGAGAGGTTCGTGAGAATAAGCCCCAAGTTGGCGTTCACTCCGTCACCGGTCATGGCCACAATTTCGCCGTTGGCTTTCAGGGCGTCTACCAAGCGCAGCTTCTGTTCAGGCACAACCCGGGCAAAAATATTAACTGTTTTAAGGCGCCTTTGCAGTTCCAAATCGTCCATTTCGTCCAGTTCAGGACCGGTTATCACCTCTTCGACCGGCGCAAGCCCCGCCTGGCCGGCAATGCTCCGGGCGGTGCCCGGATAGTCACCAGTGATCATAACCACCCGTATTCCCGCAGAATAGCATTCTTTAATCGCGGCGGGGACAGCCGGACGCACCGGGTCAGCCAACCCAATCAACCCCAGAAATTCGAACAGGAAGTCGTGCTGCCCATCCGGCAATTCAGTCTTTTTAAAACTTGCCTTTGCTACGCCAAGGACCCGCAGCCCTTCAGAGGCCATTGCGCTAACCTGTTGTGCGAGATCCCGCATCCCGGCTTCGTCAAAATGGCACAGGTCGGCAACAGCTTCAGGCGCGCCTTTGGCAGCTATTATGTACATCTGGCTATCCGGTTCTGGGTTAGTGTGCCTGTCTTATCCACGCAAAGCACCGTGGCTGAACCCAGGGTTTCTACAGCCGGTACACGGCGGGTGAGAACTCTTTTTTGAGATATGCGCCAAGCGCCCAGGGCCAGGAATACAGTCAGCACGACCGGCAATTCTTCAGGCAAAGTAGCCATGGCCATGGTTGTGCCGGCCAAAAATCCGTTGAGCCAGTTGCCTCTAGTGAGTCCGTACACTACTACAACCACGGCGTAGAGCGATAATCCCACGGCCGCAAGGTTGCGAACCAGCCGTCCGGTCTCCCTTTGCAACAGGGTTTCTCCTGCCTCCACCGCCCAATAAGAGATAAATAGTTCCGCAGGCAACAAGAAGCAAGAACATTGGTTCTTTGACGACTTCAAACGCGATAGCGAAGACACTGCGTTGTTTCGTCGAGGGAAGTTCATTATATCCTTCTTCCTTTAACCTGTTGTTGGCCTCGGTCTCACTAAGCCCGGCAACTGCTTTAATATCCAATTCAGCAACCAATTTTTCCTCCATTAAACAGTAATATATGACGTTCTCCAGTTGTTAAACGAATTTCATCTTTCAATTAACAATTATACCAAAAGTAATATTTACCAACCGATCAAGATTATTATACTTTTTATCACTTTTTCAAATTTTAGTATATCCCCGCCGGTTAAAGATCAGCCAAGAAAAAACTAAGAGAATGCTAAGAAATCTAAACGCCCGGCAGTTTAACTGCCGGGCGTTTCAACGTCAGGTATCCGGATCTTCAAAAAATCCTATAAATCGTAATAAAGCATGAACTCGTACGGATGCGGTCTAAGCCTGATGGCGTCAAATTCCCTAGTTAGTTTGTATTCAATCCAGGCATCCAGCACATCTTTATCAAAGACTCCGCCTTCCAGCAGGAATTCGTGGTCATTCTGCAACGCTTTCAATGCCGCGTCGAGCGAACCCGGGACTGAACGGACGTCCTTGGCCTCTTCGGGCGGAAGCTCAAAAATGTCTTTATCCATCGGTTGGCCCGGATCGATTTTATTCTTAATCCCGTCAAGACCCGCCATCAACAAGGCGGCAAAAGCCAGGTATGGATTGCAGGAGGGGTCGGGCGGGCGGAACTCAACCCGTTTGGTTTTGGGGTTGTTGGAGTACATGGGGATACGTACCGCCGCACTCCTGTTCCTCATGGAGTAAACCAGGTTCACCGGCGCTTCGTAGCCCGGCACCAGCCGCTTGTAAGAGTTGGTGGTCGGATTGGTAATACCGGTGAGCGCGTGGGCGTGCTTCAACAAGCCGCCGATAAAGTATAGCGCGGTTTGGCTTAACTTGGCGTATCCTTTTTCGTCAAAGAACAGGGGAATTCCGTCTTTCCACAGGCTCATGTGGACGTGCATGCCGGTACCGTTGTCCTGGAATAGCGGTTTCGGCATAAAGGTCGCGGTTTTACCATGCTTTCTGGCGACATTCTTCACAATGTATTTAAACATCATC
>MVQK01000103.1 GCA_002067515.1 Pelotomaculum sp. PtaB.Bin013
TGAAGTAGCCAAAGCATTGGTTCCCAGCGCCAAGAGATCTACTTCTTCCGGCAAATCCCTTCGCAGCCTTTCGGTTATATGTTTACCTATACCGCCGCCCTGCCCGTCAATAACCGCAATTCGCATAATCCACCACCAATAAAAAATCATATTGAATTATACCACATTTAGACAGAAAATAAAGACCCTTCGGGTCTTAGTTTTTTACCGTTATGAATGTTAAAATACGATAACTAACAAATATTAACATACTGTGTGTAAAATTGTGGATATGTTATTAATTTCTATTTTAACATGGCCGTTGCAAGTTCACCGGAGCTCATTTTCCCTAATTTTGACTCCAATTCAACAATCCGTAAATTTTTATCAAGCAAACGCCTTGCATAGCGGCAATTATCCCGGTGAAGCCTGTGGTTTTCCTTCTCCAATTTGTTAAGGAAACCGGTTCTTTCCCTTTCAGTTCTTTCGATTAAATTCATTAACACTCTCCGGCTAAGCCGGAGTTGCTCAACTTTTTCCTCCAACTCCATTATCCTTCGCCTCAAGTAACAAACATCAACATTATCTTCCAATGCAACACCACCTTACCAGAATTCCAATGCTAGTATATGCATGGGAAGTATTAAATAGACATTATGACCATGCTGCGCTGTTCTAAAGGATTAGGTACCTTTTCTATTTTTCATTTCCTGAAGCACGGCATAAGATACTGTAACCATTCCAAGACCTTGACCCTCTTTATGACCTACACCGTGGTAATCTGACCCGCCCGTTATAATCAGATTATATTCTTCACCCAACTTTCGATAGTATTCAGATAATTCCCTCGAGTGCGAAGGGTGATATGCTTCTATACCGATTAAACCCTTTTGGACCAGCTCCAGTATTGATTTGCTGGAATAACTAAGTCCAGGATGGGCTAAAACAGGTAAGCCATTAGCTTTCCGGATTAGTTGAACAGCTTCAGCCGGCTCTATCTTATAACGTGGAACATATGCTGGACATCCTTTGCCGATGAATTTATCAAACGCCTCCGCCAAATCATTAACTACACCTGCTTCAACCATTGCCGCAGCTAAATGTGGACGTCCAACCGAACCAGTTCCTGAAAAGGCCATTACTCTATCCATCACAACCGGTAAACCCAGTTTCTGCAGCTTTCCAACCATTTGCTCAACGCGCTTTAATCTGTAGCTGCGAAACAACGAAATTGTTTTTAGAAATTCCTTATCAGTAATGTCCAGCAAATAACCAAGAATGTGTATTTCTTCCTCATTTGACTCTGTACTTAACTCAATGCCGGGGATAACTTCTATCCCAAAAACATGACCAGCTTCCATCGCTGGTTTAATACCTTCCACCGTATCATGATCTGTAATCGCAATCGCCTCTAGACCGATTTCTTTGGCACGGGCTACTACCTCCACGGGGCTGTCCGTGCCATCCGAGGCACTCGTATGTACATGCATATCCACTGGCACAATTATTCACCTGCTTTTCAGGTATTCAGAACCCGGAAGTCAGAATTCAGCATATTTCGGGAGCATAAACCATTCTCTTATTCTGACTCCTGATTACTGACTACTGACTCCTATTTAATTACCTGCCGGATTACCCTGATGAAGTTGCCACCGAGCACCTTTTTAATAACAAATTCATTATATCCCCGTTCTAATAAACCCGCTGTTATCACCGGCAAGCACGAGCAATCAACTAATCCTGCCGGTAATTCCTCCGTGCCGTCAAAATCCGAGCCGATCCCCACACAGTCCGGCCCGCCAACCGCGATAACATGTTCAATATGATCAAGAACATCATCTACTGAAGGGTTCTCGCCACCAAGAAAGTCAGGAACGAAAGTAACCCCCATTACCCCCCCATGCCCTGCGAGAGCTTTGATTTGCTCATCAGTTAAATTCCGGGGGTGGTCGCAAAGTGCCCTGCAGTTAGAATGAGAAGCAATTACCGGCTGCCGTGACGTTTTTATGACATCCCAAAAACCTTGTTCAGACAGGTGGGACACATCAACCAGCAAACCCAGTTCATTCATTTCTTCCACAACCGCTGTTCCAAACTCTGTCAATCCCTCTTCTGGACAATCTTCTCCAACACCGGTACCCAATTCATTACGCCCATTCCAGGTCAGGGTAATGCTGCGAACCCCCAACCTGTAAAAAACACGTAAAACTCCAAGACTCCCTGCCAGGGCCTCGCCTCCCTCAATAGAAAGGAAGGCGGCAATCTTACCGGACATTATTGCCTGATCAATTTCACCAATACTTTTTACATGTGAGATTACATCATTATTGTTTTCCATCTCCCGATGAAATAAATCAATTAGTTCTAACGCTCGCTTGGTTGCCACATTTTTGTATTCCGGAGCAATAAACGCGGCAAAGAACTGAACATTTACCTTCCCAACTTTCAGACGAGGCAGATCAATGTGACCAAGGCCCGAACAACCGGCGAGCGGCCTACCCTCATCAAGCATGGCGGTAAGCGCATCGCAATGGGTATCCAACACGATACTTTCATTATGTAAAGCTTCAGCTTTTTTATTAATTATTTCCCCCAAAATTCTTCCTCCAAGAACTAATTCGCTTAACAATAAAAAACCCTGTTTATAGATAATAAATAAACAGGATCTAACCAACCAGATGTAAATATAATATTTATCTCGGTTCAACAATTAATTTAATGGCAGTTCTCTCTTCCCCGTCAATAATGATATCAGTAAACGCAGGTATACAAATTAAGTCAACACCACTGGGAGCTACAAATCCTCTGGCTATCGCTACAGCTTTAACTGCCTGGTTTAGCGCGCCTGCTCCGATTGCCTGCATTTCGGCACAACCCCGCTCCCGAAGCACACCAGCCAGGGCACCGGCAACAGAATTTGGATTAGATTTTGCTGAAACTTTTAAGACATCCATTTAGCTACCTCCTTCATTACCATATATATATAAATATGCTGCAATGATTTGTCACCCTGAACTTCCTGTATAAAAAATATATTCGCGAGCAGTTGGAAAATACCTCTTTACTTAATGAAAAATGTTTAATTAAAAACAAAAGCTAGGTTACTCATAGTTTTGAATCCTACTAATCGACACTGCTTCTCCTGTAATTTCATCAATTTCAATAATTACACCGTTAAACTGGAAAAGACCGGACGCGACCTCAAATTTTAAGGGGATTTGGGTTATGAAACGTTTAATTACAATCTCCTTCTTAGCGCCGATCACTGATTCACAAGGACCGGTCATACCTAAATCAGTAATATAAGCAGTGCCCCCCGGCAGGATACGTTCGTCAGCAGTCTGTACATGCGTGTGAGTACCGCACACCGCAGAAACCCGCCCGGCAAGATACCACCCCATAGCAATTTTTTCCGAGGTTGCCTCGGCATGAAAATCCACAACTATTACTTTTGCTTTATCCGACAAGTTTTTTAACAACTCATCCACCTTACGGAAAGGACAGTCAATCGCTTGCATAAAAGCCCTGCCGGAGAGGTTTATTACTGCTACTTTTACCTTCCGTCTTGTTTCATAAATATTAACGCCGTTACCCGGAGTGCCGGGCGGGTAATTTGCCGGCCGCACTATTCGTTTTTCATGGTTAATGTATTCTAAAGCCTCTTTTTTGTTCCAGACATGATTACCCATTGTGAGGACATCTACCCCGGCAGAAAATAATTCCTGGGCAGTTTCTCTAGAGATGCCGTTACCACCAGCGGCGTTTTCACCGTTCGCAATAACCATATCCAATTCATGTTCATGTTTCAATTCGGTTAAGTTAACCTGCACAGCTGTTCTGCCAGGGCGCCCGACAACATCGCCGATCATCAACAAACGCACGTTTTTGACCCTCCTTTATTTGTCGAACACCAATACCTTGCCTTCCTCGCGAAAAGCAAACAGGTACTTGTCTTGACTGGTGCCTTTCATCCTCTCAAGCATATGCCCGATCATTTCTTCCTGAGCAACGATTTCTTCTTCGATATAATAATCGTATCCTTCAGTTACAAGATTATTATTAAAATATTGACGAAATAATTCCACGATCAATGTTATTTCTTCCTGAACCAGGGTATTTACATCACGCTGCACTTCTATAATAGTAAGATTATCACAGATCTGACTATTCAATAAAATAACATTATTATCCTTGCCTTCCAGCAAGTTGTATACTTCTATACTACTCAGCAGCCTTGCTTTTAAATCATTCAATTCATTATCAATTAAAACCTTAGAATACATAAAAGTAAATCTTAACAACTGTTTCTCAGGGTCGAAGTTTATAGCAGCCACTTCCGGGTAACAGACTAAAATTGAAATTAACAACCCGACACTGCTGTTAACATCGTTATTTTTACCTTTATAGCAAACTCCCAAAAAAGTCACCTTCCCTAAAATACCTACTAAAACATGTATAGATTCTGTTTCCTATAAAGGATTCCTGCTTTTTTTCAATCAAAGCGTCTAAAAAATATTTTCCAAAGAACAATTTGGCGACGAAAATATTTTTTTCAAGGAATAAAAAACGGCCCTTTGTAGAGCCGTTTTTTATTTATTTTGCGTATTCAACCACCCTTGTTTCCCGGATACTCACGACTTTGATCTGACCTGGATAATCCAACTCGTTTTCTATTCTTTTTGCGATATCCCGTACCAGCCTGATTGCGCCGATATCATCAATTTTATCAGGCTTAACCATAATGCGAACTTCACGTCCCGCTTGAATTGCGTAAGATTTCTCGACGCCCTCGAAGGAGTTGGCAATCTCCTCAAGTTTTGTGAGGCGCTTGATGTATGCTTCCAGCGTTTCTCTGCGGGCACCCGGTCGTGCGGCGGAAATAGCGTCGGCGGCCTGAACAAGAACAGCAATAGTTGTCTTCGGGTCTTCGTCTCCGTGGTGAGCGGCAATAGCATGAACAATATCATGCGATTCCTTGTATTTCTTAGCCAGGTCAACGCCGATAGTCACGTGCGGTCCTTCCACTTCGTGGTCGACCGACTTGCCTATATCGTGTAATAAACCGGCTCTTTTTGCCATTTGGATATCAACACCCAGTTCAGAAGCCATTAGACCAGCCAAGTGGGCAACTTCAACTGAATGCTTTAATACATTCTGGCCGTAACTTGTACGGAATTTCAGCCGTCCTAAAAGAATAACCAATTCCGGATGAATACCGTGCACACCTGTTTCAAAAGTCGCTTGTTCTCCAGCCTCCCTAATTTGGTTGTTGACCTCTTTTCGGGCTTTTTCAACCATTTCCTCAATACGTGCCGGATGGATTCTGCCATCAACGATCAATTTTTCCAGAGCAATCCTTGCCACTTCTCTCCGGATCGGATCAAAACCTGACAAAATCACAGCTTCCGGTGTATCATCAATAATAAGATCTATTCCTGTGAGCGTTTCAAAAGCGCGAATATTTCTACCTTCGCGTCCGATGATACGCCCTTTCATTTCATCACTGGGTAAAGGTATCACAGCTACTGTAGCCTCAGCGACATGATCCGCCGCACACCTCTGAATAGCTAAGGAAATAACATCACGAGCCCGCTTTTCCGCTTCTTCCTTAGCCTTGTTTTCCATGTCCTTTATCATTATTGCTACTTCATGCTGTATTTCTTTTTCAATATCGGTAAGCAGGATCTGTCTAGCTTCTTCAGATGTCATGCCAGATATCCGTTCCAATTCACCTAGCTGCTTGTTATATACTTCCGTAAGTTGATTTTTAACAGCTTCTATTTCTGCTTCTTTCCGGCTCAGAACATCCTCCTTTTTTTCTATTGAGTCAGCTTTGCGGTCCAGATTTTCTTCCTTCTGAACTAACCTGCGTTCCAATCTTTGAAGTTCCGATCTGCGCTCCCGGTTCTCTCTCTCCACTTCATTACGCAGTTTTAGAACCTCTTCTTTGGACTCCAGAATTGCTTCCCGCTTTTTCGCTTCAGCATTCTTTTCAGCTTCCTCCAGTATTTTCTTTGCCTCGTTCTCAGCGGAAGTAATTTTAGCTTCAGCCAGGTATTTTCTCAGGAAATATCCTATTACAAAAGCTGCCAATGCAGATCCTATAATAATTATAATTAAATTAAATTCCAATACTTTTTTTCACCCCCTTTTTTTATTAAATTTTGTATGACAACAAAAAAAAACCGAGTATAACTCGGTAGAAAATGAACTGATACTACTTTTTATTCTTGTCCAGATCACGGAAAGAAAAAAACCTCAAAATAGGTACCTTCCTAAATCCGGTTTAAGTAAAACCAAACCGGACTTCGACCTTAGAAATAAATTATTGGATTTTATCTATAATAAAACCCGTACACAGTAGTATCTAATTCTATTTTCTCCCAAATTAAATTGTACAGGTTTCTTCAAAAAATGTCAAGCTAAAACTAGGCATTTAAGACCTCAGGAGTATAAATTCAATATCTCTCGCCATCTTTGACTTTATGATGGATCTTATTAATTACTTCACAGGTATAACCACGCCTGTTAAGCAAACTTACCAGCCGCGGCAGATTGTATGCCCCGCTACTCCGCAACATTTCTTTTTCAACTAGTTTCATGGCGGCATCATATTCCTTATCAAACCCAAGTTTACCCAGAATATCGTCAATAATACTAGTACAGATCCCTTTCCCCCGCAGTTCTTGCTTTAACCCCCTAAGCCCTCTTTTGCCTAGCCTCTGGTTTACCCAACAGCGGGCAAATTCCATATCATCAATATAGCCGTACTCTCCCAAAACATCTAAAACTGGTCGTGACACTTCAGGACTAAAACCCTTTCGCTTCAGACACTGTTCCAACTCATGCTTGGAACGCCGGCGAAAAACCAACATACGTAAGGCTAAAGACCTGGCTTTTTCAAATTCACTTTTCATTATTACTCAAATTGCCTTCTGCTGTCCCTACAGTTAAAGGCGTGTCTTTAACACTTGCAAGATTTTGAGCTATGCGAACTTTTTGTTCAACTTCTCTAGCTATGTCCGGATGCTCTTTCAAGAATTCCTTGACATTTTCCCGGCCCTGACCGAGTCTTTCATCATTATAAGAATACCATGCACCACTTTTGTTAATTATGTTTAAATCAGCGGCGATATCCAGAATGCTGCCTTCTTTGGATATTCCC
>MVQK01000104.1 GCA_002067515.1 Pelotomaculum sp. PtaB.Bin013
CGGCAATTTCCCGTTGCAGCTCAGTGTTTACCCAGATCCCTTCAAAACCGACCGGATCCGGGTCTGATACCGCAACGTAAATCCATTTTCCTTTGACTTGGGTTACCACACCGTCAAAACCGTTATCCTCCCTGTCGCGTCTGATGAATACTCTCTTCCCGTCTAGCCATTCCATTTTATAGCACCCTCCTAAATTATTTCCTCGATCGCTTCAGATGGCGGTAAATTAAATATCCACACAAACCTAACAGCCCTAAGATTATAACCCAGGTTAACAAACTTGGCATGAAATAGTGGTAACCCCAGGGAGTGTAGTAATAATTTGGCGTAAAGAAAAGATGTGACCACGCAGGCATACTCCAGTAACGATTATGGTAATAATACGGGGGCTGCGGCGGTGAACCGAAAACACCAACTTGCCGCTGAGCCGGGAAACGGTCGCTTTCAGGCGACAAGGTGCGGTCCCAGGTGCCGTTGTAAGACGTTTTTCCGGTGGAGTATGAGCTGTTCCCTGTTGAGTAACCAGATTTGCCAGTTTGATAGTCCTGGCTCAACGCCGGCGGACTGCCTTGTCTTGGTGTGGAAAAATCCTGTGTTTCGGTTGTATAACCTTTACCCTTTGAAGTATCAGCGGAAGATGAATTGCTCGTTGACGCCCCTGTTGGTTGTGATCCACTAGATGATGGAGCGGCAGTATCAGCCGCTCCACTCTTTGCGGATTTGCTGGAGTAGCTCGAAGTGCTTGACGAGTAGCTTTTCCCGGATGAAGTACTTTTGCTGCCCGACGAAAAACTACTGCGTCCTCCGCTGCTGAACCCTTTTGCCAGGGCCGGGCCTGCCAGGAGGGATAGTACCAGCGCCAGGCATACAAGCAAACCGAGGGTTTTTTTCAAACAACTCACGAGTTTATTCCTTTCCTTTTCCAAGTTCAGCCTTCAGTCTCGCCAATTCGTCGTCAACGGCCATGTCGTCGGCTGATTTTTTCAGCTTGGCAAATTCATCTTCCAGAGAGTTCTCAGCGGAAATCATGGTTGCCTGTGCTTCCGCTTCCGATCTATTGACTTTGTCACGCATCCGGTCAAAATCGGAAAGAGCGTTATTACTAGCAATTTCCTGTACTGCTTCGTTAGCTTGCTTCATGGCCGCCGCCCGGCGCTGCCGCATCACCAACTGGTCCCTTTCAGACCTGGCCTTGTTAAGCTTTTCCTCTAATAAGCGGTAATTGCTTCGTAATGTTTCTACCGCTTTCTCCTGTTCGGCTAACTGAGCTTCATATTCAGCCAGATTGTTTTCCGCTGTCTTTTTACGTTCCAGGGCAATCCTGGCCAGATCATCTCTGTTTTGCGTAATTGCCACTTTAGCTTGAGTGTTCCATGATTCAATTTCTTTCTTGCTGGCTTCTGCTTTTTGGCGAAGTTGCAGTTGGTCGGCCACTGCGCGGTTGACCTGGATATTGAACTGCTTTAATTCCTCAGTGGCTCGTTCCACGTAAAGGTTCAACATTTTTTCCGGGTCTTCAGCCTTGGAGATCAGGTCGGAAATATTTGCTTCCAACACATCCTTCAATTTTTTAAACAATCCCATTTCTGCACTCCTCCTGTGTTTTTGTTGTACGTTATCCTTACATAGCCTTAAGAGCTATTAAAGATTTATTGCGACAATCCTACTAGTTTTCCAGGCTAAATTCAAAGGTCACCCCGGTTAATGGCGGGCACTGGTGAACCGGGCTGGTTTAAGGGTTCAAAATGCTGCTTCGGGACACAAAAGATCATGGTTATTCTACGATAATCTAGTTTATTCATGATAATAACGGAACAGACAGGTCATAGAGTCTTCTTTTATCCAGCAAGTGAATGAATTTTTCTACCAGTTGAGGATCAAATTGTGTTCCTGAACAGTTCCGCAGTTCATTTATGGCTTCCCTCTGGGTCATTGCCTTGCGGTAAGGACGGTCGCTAATCATGGCGTCATAAGCGTCAACAATGGCCAGAATACGGCATTCCAACGGTATTTCCTCACCCTTTAAGCCAAGGGGGTATCCCTCGCCGTTCCACCACTCATGGTGTTTCAGGACCCAGTCGGCAATCGGGACAAGATCCGGCGCGAGTATGGCAATACGGTGGCCGATTATACAATGTTGCCTCATTTCAGCAGTCTCTTCAGCATTTAAAGGGCCAGGTTTAAAAAGAATGCTGTCTGGCACTCCCACCTTGCCGATATCGTGAAATTGTGCCAGAAGGCGCAAGTCGGTCACACTGCGTTCGGGCAAATCGATAGCTGAAGCCAGATCTACTATCAGGATCTGTAACCGGTCCGCGTGCTCTTCTGTCATAAAATCCCTTACCTGAAGCATTTTCATCAAAGTTTGCACTACGGCGCTGCGTGTGCTTTGGGCCTGGTGGAGCTTTTCACGGTACATTTTGTTGTCTACTTCTTTAAAGAGTTCATTGATACTCACTGAAAGATCTCTTCTTGCGGCAAAACCGACGGAAATGCTGAGCGGCAACTCCCGGTTTGTTTCGTTATAACTATCTATGGTGCGCTTTATTCTGTTACAGGCTTCTTCAACAGTATTCTCTTCACTGTTAGGAATAATTGCGGCGAATTCGTCGCCGCCAATTCTTGCTACCATATCGCTTTCCCGAAAGGAACTTTTGATGATACGGGCAGCTGTCAGCAGTAAGGCATCCCCGGCTTCATGGCCAAGTGTATCGTTGACAAATTTAAGTCCGTCCACATCGCAAACAATAATACCCACCGAATTACCGCGTCCTGCCTCTATCCTCCGCATTTCCTCCTCAAAATAAGCGCGATTATGCAGGCCGGTGAGAGTATCATGTAGGCTTATATGTTTCAGGCGTTCTTCAAGCTGCTTTTGTTCAGTAATGTCACGAATAGTCTCAATTGCTCCAACGATCCGCTTTTCCTTGTCAAAAAGCGGTGAAGCGATGCCCCAAATATAGGCGCCCTTTCCTCCATGCATGTCAGGCAAATATGTCTGCCCATGCAAAGTGATACCTTTTCTTTCGAAGCAGTCATAAAAAGAATCAGGATCAAAATCGGTGTTGAAGGCAAAATCAACCAAACCCGGGCGGGGTCTTCCGTGAAAAGGAATTGAATACACATAATCTCCTTTGCCCAGCATTTGTTCTTTTGGCATACCGGTCATTTCTTCGATAGCCTGGTTCCAGGCGATAATCTTCCTATCCTTACCGATAACAAAAGTGGCATCCGGGAGGAATTCAATAATATCCTGAAGTTGCTGGTTCGCCACCGCCAAGTCTGCCTCTTTCTTCTGCAGTTTCTCATACTGCTGCCTGAGTTCTTCCTCTGTAGCAATCAATTCTTCATTTATGGCTGTCAATTCCTCGTTAGCTGATATCAGTTCCTCGTTGCTCATTTGCAGTTCCCGCTCAGCCTGCTTTCTCTTCGTGATGTCCGTGAGCATTCCCAACGAGCCAATAAAGCGGCCGTTTTGGTCAAAAAAGGGGGTGGCGGACACTATCGCCCAAAATGGTGAGTTGTCTTTGCGGCGGTACTCGATTTCGTATTGTTCCCAGATTCCTAATTTGCGGCGTTCCATGGCGTTATTAACATCGGACCATTGTTTTTTGTCTATATAATCAAAATGAGACCGCCCGTTCATTTCTTCAACAGTAGAGCCAAACATTAATGCCAGTTTTTCATTGGCGAAAGTTGTCTGATGGTTGGCATCCAATATCCAGATGCCCTCATTGGCGGTTTCGACAATTCGCCGGTACCGCTCCTCAATGTTATACTTGTTTTCCAAGTTATTTAACCAGTGCTCAACTTCGCATGCACTACTTTTTTGGTTTAGAAAATAATTTGGCGGCAAATAATAAAAGTTGTGGTGAATATGGCTGCCATGCACCAGTATCGGGTGAGTCATAATCACTTCTTTAATGATTTCCGGAGCGGTTTCTTTACGGTTATACTGGCAAATGGATACACAAGGATATTCCGGGAAGAAATAATTTAGCTTAGCCTCGTATTCTATTAGCTTGCTCGCATCTGTTCCAACCTGGAGAAACCGGGTCATTTCTCCGGTTATACGTATGGCATTATAGCCTTCGTGCATTGCCTTAGCTGTTTCTTTTTTTAATAATGAAATCATTTGGTCAGGGTCAAATATGCCATCTTCCGGTTGGATTTCGGTTATTGTCAGGATGACAAATTGCCCTGATGATTCAACAGCAGCTACATTGACACCTTCTTCATTTAAAAAGACGCGTATTTGGTCAGCAGTGCTTGCGTCCGCGATATAAATACATTTGTCACCCTGCTCGAGACCCAGGAGAAAAAACGGGATGACAATATCATACCATTCTTCCGGCGTGTCATAAATCAAGCAAAGGTGATTATGGGGCTTGATCATTTGAAGAGCTTCCTTCTTTATGCTAATATCTTTTTGTTGATGAAGCAAATTATTTTCCTCCCGGTGATATCATGATTTTTATGAATTATTTGTTTTTCGGCAAAATTATGAATTCACCTGCAAAAACTTGTCTTTATTGTCGAAAAAAGTTGTAAAATATAATAGACTATTTTTGATATGCCTTACGTGCCAAATTCAAGCGGGTTCACTGGAATTTTAATAATATGATATGGAGGTAAAATTCATTGAGCAAGATAGAAATATTAAAAAGAATAACTAGTTATTATATTAATTCCAATGATTTTAATGGAATCCCTTATGATGAGATAAAAATAGAATATATGGATTTAAATGAAAATATGTTGAAAACAATAATAGTTGATTTAATCAAAGAAAAAAAGATAACATTGAATTATACAATAAACCCTTATATTAAACAATATAATGATTTTCCAATTACACAACAAATTTCTGTATTAAATAATAATACTATAAAACAAATTTGCCTTTATCCTACTGAAGAACATTTAACTACTACTCTGGAAGAAATAAAATACAGCGATAAACCCTTTACCAATATGTTGTATCTTGGAAAACCACAATTAGAACCATTGTTTTTCGAAATGAGTATTTTGAATGATTATTTTAATGAATCCGGGTACCATATTAATGTTATATCTGATTATTCGGGTTCTATAGCTTATAATTATAAAGACAGGTGTAAAAAGGATAAAATTTTACTACCGGTATTTGAATTTGGATATGTTAAAAAAAGCAAGGAAAAAGTGGTTGCAGCTTGTCTTAGGCATCTCAATATTCTTTCTGTAGAACATCAAAGTAAATGGATGTCCTATTTGATAACAGGCGAGGAGTGTCAAACTGTATACGGTGGTTATCATAATTCTATTTTCGGTGAGTGGGTTGAAAATGCATCAATTTATGAGGCTTTCATTGAGGAATTATTTCATATTAATGAAATGTCGCTGAAGATATTTGGTGAGAGAATATTTAAGGAGGATTTTAAAAAAAACAGACCGGAGGGCTTCAGGCCGCTTTTTATTCCAAATAAAAAAAATTATTATGAATTTGTTCATGTTCTGGATAATATGATGTCTGAAAATATAAATATTGCTTTCTTTGCGGAGGTTCAAGCTGTTGACAAAAGCACAATACAACTCCTTGATGAGTGGCTGAGAAAAAAGGTCAGGCTGCTTGATGATAAGGACTATACTGATATTATTAATCCTTTTATCAAGGTTGGTATTATTAAACAAGAATTAGCGCGTGGTATAAATAATAATCATTTTAATAAGGAATATATTAGTGAGCAAAGATTATTAATTAAAGAAACATATGAATCTATAAAGAAAGTCAGAATGTTATTTGCCGATCATCCAGCCATAAAAGGTTATAAAATACCAGACTGGTTAAATAGAGATAACCTAATAATATTCTAGTCTTAATTTTCCAGGATATATTTGAAAGCGCTAAGCGCTGCTTTTGCACCTTCTCCCGCGGCAACGATAACTTGTTTTTCAGGCGCGGTGGTTGCGTCTCCTGATGCGAAAACCCCTGGCACGGAAGTATTGCAACTGCAGTCAACAACAATTTCACCATAATCGTTTAAATTGATAAATCCACTCAAAAAATCGGTAGTGGGCACGGTGCCAATCTCAATAAAAACACCTTGCACTTCCAGGTTCGTTTCCCTGAAAGGCTCCCTAACAGACTTGAGAAAAATATTTTTTACGGTTTGCTCACCGTTAATGCTTAATGTTTGATACCCGGCCATTTTAGTAAGATTCGGGGCATCTTTGATTTTATCGCTTAAAGCAGGGTCGCTTTTCCAGTCATCCAGAGAGACAACATATACGTGGCTAGCTATTTTAATCAAGTCATATGCCGCTGTAATTGCGGAATTGCCTCCGCCGATTACCGCCACTTTCTTACCCTGAAAAAGTGGAGCGTCACATATGGAGCAGTAACTTACCCCTTTGCCGATAAACTCCTTTTCCCCAGGCACATTTAACCACCGGGGCTGTTTGCCGGTGGCTATGATCAATGTTCTGGCAAAGTATTGCTGCCCGCCTTTCGTGGCAACAATAAAATTTTCTTTTTGACTCCCGGCGGAAATAACTTCATCCAATATTTTTTCAACGGGATACTCGTTAACCTGCTCCTCAAATTTTCTCATTAGCTCTTGGCCAGTGATTAGCTGAAATCCCATATAGTTTTCCACCTCACTGGTCCGTGCTATCTGACCTCCCCATTCCTTACCGATGAGCAGCGTTTTTAGTTTTTTGCGGGCGGCGTATACAGCAGCTGTCATCCCTGCCGGGCCCATACCTACTATTGCGACATCGTACAAGATAAAACCTCCATTTACTACTGTGAAAATAAAATTTTATTATTAACTTTGCCCAGTTGTCCAAGATTATTCATTATTAAACAACGATCTTTAAATATAGCCTTTGTTTGACAGAAATTTATTTTCATTATAATATATAAATTGAAAATATAATAATTTCCTCGTTAGGTGAGGCTTCTACATGGACCATATGCCACTGCCCGGAAAAGTCGAAAGACTGTAACGGGTCAACAGGTATTACCGGCTTAAGGTTTTATCTAATGTGGCTGAGATTATTTCTCTAGCTATGTACGTGCCAAAGCTCAAACGAGAGGGGAAAGGGATTTACTGGGAAC
>MVQK01000105.1 GCA_002067515.1 Pelotomaculum sp. PtaB.Bin013
GCTGACGGAAGGCCAGTACCCCGTGGCCAGATTGACTCCCCGGGCCTTTCCCGTCCTGAAAGGATTGGAGAAAGTAATACTCAAGGTGCGGAAAAAAGAAGCGGCCGCCGCTGCGGACGACTCCCTTTTTGAACGGCTGCGCGGACTGCGCAAGGAGATTGCGCAAAGGGAAGGAGTACCTCCTTATATTGTTTTCGCGGACAGCACCCTGCGGGAAATGTCTATCCTCCTTCCGGCGGATCAACACGCCATGCTGTCCATCAAAGGAGTGGGGCAAAGGAGATTTGAAAGCTACGGCCGGCAGTTCTTGGAGTTGATTCGGAAATACGCGGCCGAAAAGGGAATCTCCCTCCGGCATGGGAAGCCTGCCGGAAAAAAGGCGCGGGACAATGAAACGCCGAGTCACCTGATTACTCTGAACCTGTACCGGGAAGGCGGCACAATTCAGGAAATCGCCAGGCGGAGGGGCTTGAGCGTGGTGACTGTTCAGGACCACCTCGTCCGGTGCGGTCTGGAAGGTCACCAAATCGATTGGGATCCCTTTATCCCGCAAGAGTATGAAGCCTTGATCTTGCGGAAGATTGAAGAAGTCGGCGCTCAGAGATTAAGGCCCATCAAGGAAGAATTGCCGGCCGAGGTGGATTACTTTGCCATTAAAGCCGTGTTATGCAAATACAGGCTGATGACAAATAAATAGATAATTTTCAACAATCCTCAAGGCGCTCTGCAAGCATTAACATATCCTGCCTCAATATCCCGCTTTATAATAATCCCAAATTCAGACTTTAATCGTACATGGTGTCTTTGGTAGAACACTAATAGCGTGATTATAATATGCTTCGACAAATATACAAAATTTTTTAAAAATAGATATTTAAAAGAAGGAATTTTTTGCACATTTATTTAATTGTTTATTATTCTTAATAGGAGGTGGTAATTAATAACATTCAGGGACTCTACAATATTTTAGGGAGGTGTGAGAAAACGTATATTCAATCAACAAACAGGTTCAGGATGGCCCTGTTGTTCTGCCTTTGCCTGGCAATGTTCCTGAGTTGCGCCCTACCGGCGCTGGCCGCGACAGACCCGGCTGCCGCCGGTTCGTCCGCGTCAGACGCGGTGTTACCAACAGGCAGTCCCGCTTTTACCGATCTGTCTGTGAGCGATCCCTTGTATCCGGATGTCCGTTATCTGGCCGGGAAGAACATCATTTCGGGTTTTCCTGACGGCTCCTTCCGTCCCGCGGATTCCATCACCCGCGCCGAGGCTGCCAAAATGATGGCGCTGGCCAAAGGGCTGACGCCGGCAAGTGGAGGAGCGCAGACCTTCAGCGACGTGCCTGGCGGACACTGGGCCTACGGTGTGATCGAGGCCGCCGCTCAAAACGGCCTGTTCAAAGGTTACCCGGACGGAACGTTTAATCCCGATGGCAGCATCACCAGGGCTGAAGCCATAGCACTACTAATGAGGTTGTCCGGCGGCGCCCTTACTGACAAAACCGTGGAAATCGCCGACGTGCCAGCCGGGCACTGGGCCTACCAGCAGGTGGCGACAGCGGTGCAGGCCGGGCTGGTGGAACTGTCCGCCGACAAGTCGTTCAAACCGGATGTTATTTTTCAGCGGGGCGAAATGGCTAAAAGCCTCTCTGCTTTATTTACCTTAAGCCCGGTTTTACGGCCAAACGACCTGACTGGTAAACTAACGGTCAAGAGCGGTACAGTAAAAGTAAACGGTACGAAGGTTGAAAACAGTGTGAAGGTGGGCGCGGGAGATGTAATTGCCACCAGCGCCAACAGCAAGGCTGAGATTGCTTTTGACGACGGCAGCGGCTTTTTGATCATGCCCGACACCGAATTCACCATTACGACGGCGAAAGGCTTCAACTACATGAAGAAAGACGGCGCCGCCGGCGTGGCTGTGGACAAGCTCACGGTCAGCCTGAAAAAAGGCAATATCTTCGGCGCGTTAGCCAGCCGTTATGATAATAATAAAACTGCTTCCCTTAACGGGGATAACGCCGTGCTTCTCGCCTCGCTCGATTTACCGCCCGGCATCTTGCTGGCCGAGGGAGAGAGTGCCGAAAGCGAGGCGGCCTGGTGGAACGAGCCTTATACGCAGAGGACGAGAGTGGAAGTCGACATGCCCTGGGGTGTGGCGGCAATCCGGGGAACCTTCTGGCACAACGGGGTTATCCCCAACGGTCTGAACAGCACAGCCTTAATTATCGGTAATGCTATATTTACCGCAGGCGGCCGGAGTGTATCAATCACCGGCGGCCAATCCAGTACCATCACCTCGTCCAGCGGAACACCCACTGCACCGGTAGCTTTGAGCCAGGCTGAAAGGCAGGCTTTTGCCGATGTGAAGGACTGGGTGACCCAACGTGCCCAGGAAATCCAGAACAATTTGCCACCTGCGCCGACCCCCGCGGTACAGGGAGCACAGGAATCGTCTAACGTTGTTAGTAATGTTACCGGGGCGTTGAACCAGGCTACGAGCGGTGTGACATCTTCCGATCAAACAAATAATAGTGGAAATGGGAGTTCAAGCAACAGCAGTAGTAGCAACAGTAGCGAAAGTGGTGGTAGCAGCGATAGTAGCAGCGGTAGCAACATGGTAACGGCTACTTATAATGATCCGTTTACTGTAAAGGCGAAACTGCTTGACGAAAACGCTCAACCTCTCTCCGGGAAGACAATAAACTTTGGTATTCAAGAGGGCGATTCTTATGTTCCGGATACTTCTGGTATCCCGAGCATTGCTGATGTCGTCTACGGTACCGCGGTGACCGACAGCACCGGTTGTGCCGTTTGGACCGTTTCAAACTATGGCAATAAGATTAATGCTTATAGTTATACTATCGGAGCTGAGTTCACCGGTGACGGGACAAACCAGTACAATATGAACACCGCGTCTCTTTATATAACAGACATGCCGATGTCACAATACTCCTTTGATATAGGAATGCAGCTTTCAACAAATATGGCGGTATATGGAGTAGATACTGTATCCGTTACGGTAAACTGTACAAATTATGGGACCACTACACCTGCGGCAAATGCAATGGTTTATGTGGGTATTTATAATTATTACTCCAGTTACGGCCCTCCATTGGCTTCGTTCGTACTGACTACCGACAGTACCGGTCGCGCCACCGGGGTACTTCCTGCGCTGCCTAAGGGTAAGTATAATGTGACGGTTAGCACATACAATAATTCCTATTATAGTGACTGGATGACACATGCGGAACTCCAGGTAACCGGCAATACACGACTGCGTTTCAATGAGCCGTCAGCATTGTACGCCAGCGTGGGGACGGATAGCCAGGGACACGGCGACGAAGTCAGCGCCGACGCGATTCTGGAATTCTATAGCAACGGTGCCTGGCAGCCTCTGACCGGGGGGACTGTATCAATGGAAGTCTTCTATAATATATCCTACGATACTTCCAATAATATTTGCGGTTCCAGTTCACAAACTACGCCTATCACATCTGTTTCAAGCTCGGGACAGGTGAGCTACAATCTTGATGTAGGTCAAATCGCTAATAAAAATCCCCACCTGTATCGCGTGTTTTATAGTTATGACGGAAAAGTGGGTGGAAGTCAGATCTATGATCAGGCTCTATCCATACGGGATCTCTACCTCGGCTACACATATGTGGAGCAAACGGACACGGTGCCGGTGTTTTCCTCAAGCGCGAACCAGTCCGGGGGAGCGTTGAATTTTGTCTGGAAGGCTATGACGGCAGCCGGTTCCGAGCCGGTAGCGGGTGAAGGAATTAGTTATGTAATCAGTAATAGCGGTAGTTACGAATACAATAGCGCTCCTGTCAGTTCAGGTGTCGTTACTTCCGGCGCTGACGGGAAATTTATAGTACCCCTGCCAATTGAACCAGCAAAATACCATGTCAGACTATCAGCGGCAGGATCAGTAGCAGGCTGCATGTCTCCTGAATTTAAAAGTAATAACTTAAACAGTACTGGCCATGGTTACTACGATGTCATTTGGGGCGGGACAAGCCTTTACCTGTATAATGAGGACAATCTGGTTCCCGACAATACGCTGAAGGCTAGATTAGCTTATTACACAAGTTTTTCAATAAATTCGTCAGGAGGCTATTATGCATCTACAAGGTCAGGCGGTCTTGCCGGCGCAACAGTGAGTTATTACGTTTACGCCAGTGACGGAAACACGTTCCTGGGGAACCTTGGATCAGCTGTCACAGACGCGAATGGCTACGCTGTGATGAAAGTGACGTCAGATTTAATGACACAGTTAGGTCTGGATACCAGCCTAAAAACAGCTTACAAGGTGAAAGCTGTATACACTGGAAACACAAGTTACGCGGCTACCTCAAATTATGACTTTGATTACAAACAACGTCGCTTTAGCAACACTATCTTAAAGGTCTACAAGGTAAACTTAGTAAAAGGCGGCAGTTAACCGCGTTTCTTTCAGAAAGGTTCAGTTACTGCCTTTTTCCCTGAACTCTGAACCTTCGCGCAAGATCCCCTCGAAGTCACGACATTTTGTCCTCATCGGGGGGATTTTTTTATAGCATGGTAGAGCAACGACTAACGACATATTATGACAAAAAAGTCTCTTGAATATTATTTATTTATTGTTATTGTTAAAGGATAACTACAGGAATGGGAATTTATACGGTATTGGAAAATTATTCATAAGAAATATGTACTCTAATTTGAATTTGAGGTAAAATCTGAAAATGGATAAGGAAGTAAAAAACAATAGAAATCCCTAAAAAAAGGCGCACTTAAACAGACCTGTAAGTCAGGTCAAAATAAAAGAATTAATAAGAATTAGAGTCTAAGCAGACTCAGCAATTTTGACAACCGAATAACCTAAACGCTGTAATAATTTAACTGCATGTTGTTCTGACGAAGCTACAAAGCCGGGTTTGCACTGTGCCTTCTCGTAGAGTGCCGGATTGAACAGTTCACCATTTGAAAGCATGTGGTAAATTGCTGTCAACATTATGCGAGCAATGGCAATAATAGCCCTCTTGTGGCCGCGACGGTGCTTAATTGCTTCATAGCGGATGCGGTAGTGAGGGAAGTCTTTATCCTTAATAGCTGCATTTGCGCACTGAACGAGTAAGGGCTTGATGTAAACGCCAGCCCGACTGATGCGAACCGATTTCTTCTTACCGGCACTCTGATCGTTGGAGGGGGCAAGTCCAGCCCAGGAACAAAGATGTTTAGCTGAGTAAAAAGCGGACATATCGGCGCCAATTTCAGATAAAATGGCAAGTGCTGAAAACAGGCTAATACCAGGAACGGATTGGATAATCTTTATAGCGCTGGAGTAAGAGGCAGTCAAGCGGATGGTAGTTGCTTCTATCTGAGCGATATAGCTTTTAATAACATCCATATGGCTCAAGCACATGGAGATTTTACCAGCCTGAACTTCGCTAATGGTGCCGTCAACGGCTAAGGCAATATCGTCTTGCTTCTTAAGCATTGAGCCGTGTAAAAGCGGCCGAAAATCAAAGTCCTGATCATCAGGATGTTTCAACAAATGCGAAAGAATAGCCGAAGCACTTTTGCCAAAGGTGTCGGACACCACATTGGAAAGCATGATATTGGAAACCGTCAGGGAGTTTTGCACCCGGTTCTTTTCACTGGACGCAAAGGAAACCAGTTTGGAACGATAGCGCAGCAAATCGCGAATTTCACGAATATCAGCTGGGGGAATGAAACTACCTGGAACCAGTCCATGTTTGTGGAGGTCTGCGATCCAAACGGAATCCTTTTTGTCAGTCTTCTTGCCACGGATCGCCTTGACATACTTCGGATGTGCCAGGGTGATCCGGCAGGAAGGTTCCAGGATGTTGTAGACAGGAATCCAGTACTTGCCAGTGGACTCCATGCAGACATGCACACACTCATTGTTCGAGAGCCACAGCGCTAAAGCTCTCAAATCCTTGGTAAAGGTGGAAAAGCGTTTCGTTTGGTAGGTTGTGATGTTTTCACGATTAGTGGTCGCGATGGTAGCAACGACGAAGGTCTTGTGAACGTCGATGCCGCAACAGATGGGGTAGACAATTTTAAGCATAAACACTCCCTCTCTTCAGTAGTATAGTGGTCACACAAGCATTGACTGCTCGCCCTCTACAAACAAAGGAGTTGTTTATACAAAGATAAATCTACGTGGTCTATGACACACTTATTTGTGCTTGACCGGGCAGAGCGGCACATATAAATATGCGGTCTCCCCTAAAGAAGACTAGGGTGACGCACTCACCTCCGCGTGCTCTGTAGTGTACTTGTACGACCAATTAAAGAATAACGCACAGGCAACCATTTTCATAGCGTTTTGTGCCTGAGCGCAGCGAAAGGAATGGTTATAAATATGTCAACTTCAGCTAAACAAACAGTACTGAGGCAACTCCGCATGATTCCAGGTGTCGGCAAGACTGTCGCCCAGAATTTATATGATTTGGGATTCCATTCAATAGAAGATTTAAAAGATCGCGATCCGGATGAATTGTATCTGCAGCACTGCGTTCAAAAGGGTATGAAAGTTGACCGGTGCATGCTTTATGTGTTCCGCTGTGCCGTTTATTACGCGTCCAATGAAAGACACAATCCTGAGTTATTAAAATGGTGGAACTGGAAGGATTAATTTTTCATGTCTAAAGAGTCTCAACCTAAATATAAGATATTAGGACTATAATGTTAGGGTAACCGCCTAACGAAAACGAGGAGATGAAACCGTGAAAAGAGGAAACCGCCTGGGATATTGCCGAGTCATGGGCTATGGTAAATCGGGGAGAGAGTATTTGATCGGGTTTATCCTTGTGCTTTTGCTGATTGTCGCGACAAGCAGCGGCTGCTCCGGCACTAAAAGCCTGGAGGCGGCAAGTATAGACACAACCTTTAACCGTTATGAAGAGTACCCTGTTCAGATAAAACCCGCCGTCGAATCATATTCCGTGGAACCCGATCTGGGCAATATCACGAACAAGGACATGTTTAAACTATCCCCGGCGGCAAAAAACCTTTTAATTGAAAATGGCTTCGTGGTGGTACCCAATAAATATGAAAAAGAATTTTTTTCACTATACGAA
>MVQK01000106.1 GCA_002067515.1 Pelotomaculum sp. PtaB.Bin013
TTAAATTGAAAATGCATTTTTTATACCTGCCTAAATTCCGATAAATATCTCCCGGTGATCCAATACTAATATTCATTGTGCGCTTCAAGCCTATGTTTCTTCTTCTTTTACCAGGCGAATAGACCAGGAAGATATTTTACCGGCCGCATTGTATAAGACGCCTTTTCCGATATACTCTGAGTCATTAATTTTTGTCAAAAATTCAGAGCCGAATAAATCTCCTTTTTCAGTGCTGAACAAGGAAATAATTGAATCGTCAATGACCACGAATCTTCCTAATAATGTCCCCAGCCCTGGGTTAAAGGATTTCCACGAAGTAAAGTCCTTTTCGAAGGGGACGATTTCATAGTCGTTTCTTAATTCTACCGGGTCTTCTCCTGAAAGAGTCATATAACTATTATTTAACCACAAATCATTAAGGTGGGTTATTTCGGACTGTCCTTCAACATTTGATGGATTACCGTTTTCATCATAATAGATCCCTTTTGCGAGCCATATGCCTTCTAAAAATAAATAAGTATGTTTCATAAATAACCTCCAAAATTTTATACTATCGGTGAACATAATTGTGAATGAACACTAAACACTTTTTAACATGGAATTAGTCAAAAGGCAAGATGAACAGTGAAAAAACAGCCGTTTATATAAACGGGGGAGGGGCCGTTGTATGAGCAATGACATTAAAATGAAGTTCGACCATGTTTCTATGAATTATGACCGTCAAAGAAAGCAGTTGATTCCTTGTTTCAATGATTTTTACGGTATCGCCGTATCATTAATCGAGCCGGTATGCGAAAGGCCAACTGTTTTAGACATCGGCGCCGGAACCGGACTTTTCTCTTCATTCCTCCTGGGCAAAATTCCTGAGGCAAGGTTAACTTTAATCGATATCTCGGAAAAGATGCTGCAGGTCGCTAAAGATAGATTTAAGAATGTAAGTGACGTAAAGTATATAGCCGGTGATTACACTAATTACGTTTCACCCCGGAAATATGACATGATCATTTCAGCTTTATCCATCCATCATCTTGATGACGATCAGAAGCTCAAATTGTACAAGCAGTGTTACTTGATGCTCAAACCAAACGGGATATTCATAAACGCTGATCAAGTAAGAGGAAACACGCCATATACTGACTCCATCTTTAAAAAACATTGGAAATCAGGTGTTGAAAACAGTGGACTATCAAGAGAAGAGATAGCGTCCGGCTACGAGAGAATCAAGCTGGATAAGGAAGCTACCCTTCCCCAACAACTAAGCTGGCTTGAAGAAGCCGGTTTCTCGGATGTTGACTGTGTTTATAAATACTATCATTTCGCGGTTATGTTCGGGAGAAAGCTGGTTTGATTTAATCATGTGGCTTAAGGTTTTCTTAAAAAATCAGCCAGAGGCTTGAACAGCGCCTCGATCGGCGCATTGGGCTTGAATGGCCGTATGCCGTATACCTGCGGGATGGTAAGGGCCATGCCGATGACCAGAAAGACTGAAAAAGCCGCCAATTCCCGCCACATCTTCTTCCGTACCAGGCCGGGCACCTCAAGCCAAATAATCAGCGCAAAAGCCAGCAGCACCAATATTATCATAAAACTTGTCAGCTCCCTTTCAGCGTTTTCTTCAATTCTGCTTTACTCCCTGCCTCCTGATTACGGCAACGACCAGCAGCAGGAGGGGGATGCCCGCCATAAATATCAGTTCGGCAGGCGCGAACAAACTCAGGAAAGCGAATAAATCCATAATACTGTCATGCGCCATGATGGACAGGGCCAAAAGGATTACCCCCACAGGCAAGACCAGCGGCTTGTAATCCTTCAGTTCCAGCCACTGGGCGCTGCCCAGCACCGCCGCCCAGTATAGAATGCTGATTTTGATCAGGGCTCCGGCCACCCAGATAATCATAATGATAGGCTCCAGGCGATCCAGAAAATTGGCCAGGTGAATCATCCTGGCCCCGTTTAAGGAGGGGAAAAACCACCCGGCAGTGACCTCCGGACCGAATATAGCTATAATGTCAACAAATGCAATAATCATAAAAAACCCGGTGATTATAGTGGCCGACGCGGCAATTTTAAACGCTTCTTTTGTTTTATTCAAGTAAGGAATAAGTACAGCCATGATGAAGATTTCCCCCATCCAGAGAGCAGGCATTGCGGCGCCTTTGATAATAGGCACGGATCCGTTGTCAACAAAAACCGGCAGTAGTTTTTTCAAGTCCATTTCCGGGGTGGCCATAATCACCAGAAGAATATTCGACACCAGGATGACGGGCAGGACAATCTCATTTGCCCGGGTGAACACCTCCAGGCCGTTGCGCACAGCATAAGCGGCAATAACCATAATCAGTAATTCAAAAACAATGATCGGTGTTTCAGGCATGAAGGCGGAAACCAAAAAAGAGCCATACTCCCTGATGATTTCGGAATTCATATGGATAAAAAACCAGATGTACAGGAGAGCGACAACTTTCCCCGGCCACCTGCCCAGGATTACCTCCGGATATTGAAACGGGGTTTTATCCGGAAAACGCCGGCCAAGGTTTGCTGCCAGACAGGCGATCAGCAACGCGACAAGAATGGCCAGCAGAATTGAGAGCCAGCCGTCCTGCTTGGCCAGGCGGGCTGTTCCTGATGCCACAAAAAGAAAGGCTGTGGGCAGGACCAGGCCCACCATTAAGAAAATGGCCTGTCTGCCGCTGATTTTGCCCCCTTCAAGCATTGTCGCTTATCACCTTCAATTTTGCGTTCCTCCCTGCCCCCTGAGCACGGCCACAAGCAGCAATAAGAGAGGAATTACCGCCTCAAATATAGCCAAAACAAGATTCACAAACGTACTTGTGTAAACAAATAAATCCATAACACTGTCATGCGCCATGATAGACAGGGCCAAAAGAATCACCCCCACCGGCAAAACCAGCGGCTTGTAATCCTTCAGTTCAAGCCACTGAGCGCTGCCCAGCACCGCCGCCCAGTAATAAACACTGATTTTGATCAAGGCCCCGGACACCCAAATGATCATAATGATTGGCTCCAGGCGATCAAGAAAATTGGCCAGGTGGATCATCGTGACCCCGTTCAGGGCGGGAAAAAACCACCCGGCTGTGACCGCGGGGCCAAAAGTTGATAAGTCGGCGACTACAGGGACGAATAACACAAAACCAGTGATAATAGTCGCTGTTGTGGCAACTTGATATGCTTCTCTTGCCTTGTTCAGGTAGGGAATAATAACAGCGATGGTTACTATCTCTCCTATCCTGAGAGTGGGCGTAACTGCCCCTTTAATTATTGGCGCTGCCCCATTATCAGCATAAACCGGCAGTAATCTTTTTAAATTCATTTCAGGGGTTGCTAAAATCACCAGGATAATTATCGATATTATAATGATCGGGAGGATCATCTGATTTGCCCGGGTGAACACCTCCAGGCCGTTGCGCACAGCATAAGCGGCTATCCCAACAATTAGTATCATAAAAACAATCATTGGTGTTTCAGGCATAAAGGCGGAGACCAAAAAAGTGCCGTACTCCCTGATGATTTCGCCATTGATATGGATATAAAACCAGATGTACAGGAGAGCGACAACCTTCCCCGGCCATCTGCCCAGGATTGCCTCCGGATACTGAAAAATGGTTTTGCCCGGAAAACGCAAGCTTAGGTTTACCGCCAGCCAGGCGATTAGTAGACCCAAAAGGATGGCCAGCAGCATTGAGATCCAACTGTCCTGCTTGGCTAAACGAGCGACTGAGGAGGTAATAAAAATTGAGGCAGTGGCTATAACCATGCTCACCATCAAGAAAATTGCTTGTTTGCCCTCAATTTTGCCCCTTTCAAGCATGACCGCTCACCGCCTTCATTGCTTCATACTTACCTCCCCGCCGGGGTTGAAGTTTTATCCGGGCTATTCTTTTTCACTTGTTTTTCCAGCCTCTAAACCGCTGCGTCTCAAATGAGCTTCCACTGTAAAGTTAACCCCGGCGCCGGCGAATACCTCATCCCACCTGTCTTTCAACTCCGCCCACGCTTTGGGATACTTCCGGTGGAAAGCCGCCCCGAAATCAAAGATGTCCACCCCGTATTCCCGCTGGGCCTTCTCCAGGGTAAGTCTCGCTTTTTCTTCCACTTCTCCGGCCATTTCTTTTTCTACGGCCTCCCGCACCTCACGCTCCATGATTTCCTCGCCGGACTGCTGCTCCAATAAATCCCCTTCTACAACTATTTTCACATTAAACCATACCGACTCCCCGTCATACTGCGGTTGCGCTTCCGTATGACCACGGATAATATCGATAGACATTTCCTTACCCGGCTCGGTGAGGGAAGGGACACTGATAATCCCTTTCAAGACCTTGCCCCTGAGCCAGAGCAGCCCCCGGGTTTCCGATTCGTCCAGCCACCCCGCCAGCGTTTCACCACGAAACACAGCCGTCCCCGTTAGGGCGGCTCCTTTCTGCTGAACAGGTTTACCCGGTACCAATCCCCCCAAAGTAACTCCACGCTCGACAACGTCAACCCGGGAGGCGATGGGGTTGCTCCCTTTGGTGGCCAGCATAATGAGAAAATCTTTTAAGTTAACGGAATAGCCCGTTTTAGCCCTGGCCAAGTAACCGATGTCCTGTGCTGAAGTTTTTTCCAGTTCCGAATAGGTTTCCAGGATATCTTTAGCCTCCCCTTTGGCCACCATGACCCATATGGTTTCGCGGGGCTGCGGCGCGCGGGAGAAAAAATCCATATAGCGGCGTATGCCGCAGCGGGCCGCTTCTTCCCCAAAAACCAAAATCACGTTGTGTGCCCAGTAGATGTGACGGGAGATCCGGTTGGCCAGTTTTCTCTGGGCGTCGAGAACGGTTTCGCCTGTCCCGGAAACCACCCAGGTAGGCGGTTCCGTTCCAACAGCCCCCCCTGCAGACCCGCCGGCAGAAGCGCTGGGCTTGGCCAACTGTAAAGTCAGCCGGACTTGAGCATCGGGGGTGCGGTCAACCCCCGCTCCCAGTACAATAGCCAGTTCGTTGAGTTCTTTGCGGCTCCAGCAGCCGCTTGAGACGCCGGCCATAAAGAACAGCAATAATAAGCAAGCCAGCAGTTTCTTCATTGTCTCGCTCCTCCCTGTCCCCTGAATACGGCAACAACCAGCAGCAGGAGGGGGATACCCGCCTGAAATACGATTGATAAAGGTAGCGCGGACGTACTCAAGTAAGTGTATAAATCCAGAATACTGTCATGCGCCATGACGGACAGAGCCAAAAGGATTACCCCCACCGGCAGGACCAGCGGCTTGTAATCATTCAGTTCCAGCCACTGGGCGCTGCCCAGCGCCGCCGCCCAGTAAAAAATGCAGATTTTCACCAGACCTCCGGCCACCCAGACGAACATAATAATTGCTTCCAGCCGTTCCAGAAATGTGGCTATATGGACCATTCTGACCTTGTTCAAGCTTGGAAAAATCCACCCGGCGACGGCCTCGGGACCATATAATGCCATACTGTTGACGTATGAAAAGATTAGAATGCCGCCAGTAATTATAGTGGCTGCCGCAGCCACCCGGTAAGCCTCTTTTGCTTTGTTCAGGCAGGGGATGAGCACTGCCATGACGGCGATCTCCCCCAGCCAGACGGCGGGCATGACAGAACCTTTTATAACAGGCACGACTCCGTTGTCGATATAAACCGGCAGTAATCTTTTCAAGTCCAATTCGGGGATAAGGAGAATATTCACAACAAGAACCATTCCCAAAATAACCGGCAAGAGGACCTCATTCGCCCGGGTAAACACCTCCAGGCCGTTCCGCACGGCATAGGCGGCTATAACCATAATAAGTAATTCAAAAACAATGATCGGTGTTTCAGGCATAAAGGCGGCAACCATAAAAGAACCAAACTGCCGGAGGATTTCGGAATTCAAATTGATCAACCACCAGATATACAATAAGGCGATAACTTTCCCCGGCCACCTGCCCAGGATTACCTCGGGGAACTGAAATATGGTCTTCCCCGGAAACCGCAGGCTTAAGTTTACCACCAGCCGGGCAATCAGCAGCACGGCAAGGGTGGCCAGCAGCAGCGAGATCCAGCCGTCCTGTTTGGCCAAACGGGCAGTTACGGAGGCCATGAAAAGAAAGGCCGTGGGCAGGACCATGCTCACCATCAAGAATATGGCCTGTTTGCTGCTGATTTTTCCCCCTTCAAGCATTGCCGCTCACCGCCTTCGCTTGCCCCCGGCCGGGGGCGGAGTCGGTTTAAGCCCTCTCGCCGCCCGCTGCGGGTTTGCCATGCCGACCAGCCTGGGACGGCGCAGCATGGCCCACCAGGGTACCCGCACGGCCACGTCTTTCAGATCGCCTGTATTTAGCGGCGCCACCGGCGACAGGTAGGGAACGCCAAAAGAGCGCAGGGTGGCCAGGTGCACCAGGATGGCCAGCGCTCCGCAGATCACTCCGTACAGCCCCAGGGTGCCTGCCAGCACCATGACGGGAAACCTCAAGATGCGCAAGGTAGTACTGATGTAATAATAAAAAATAAAGGAGGCAATACCTGTCAGGGCCACCAGTATTACCGTTCCCGCGGCGACAAGCCCGGCCCGCACGGCGGCCTCCCCGATGACCAGCGCGCCCACGATACTGACCGCCTGGCCCGCCTGCCGCGGCAGGCGGATACCGGCTTCCCTCAGGATTTCAAAAATAAACTCCATCATGATTGTCTCGACAAAAGCCGGGAAGGGCACCGTTTCCCGCTGGGCCGCCAGACTCAAAAGCAAGGCCGTCGGCAGCATCTCGTGGTGAAAAGTGACAATGGCAATATACAATGAAGGGGCAAAAAGGGAAATGGCCATGGAAACCCAGCGGACCAACCTGACCGTTGAACTGTAAAGCGACCGCTCGTAGTAGTCCTCAGGTGATTGCAGGGCTTCCACAAACAAAAACGGTACAGTCAACGCGTAGGGAGTGCCGTCGACCAGGATGGCCACCCGCCCTTCCAGCAACTGCGCCGCCACTTTGTCCGGCCGCTCGGTGTGGCCGACGGTGCTGAATGG
>MVQK01000107.1 GCA_002067515.1 Pelotomaculum sp. PtaB.Bin013
TGGCTGATTGGCAAAACAACTCTCACGCCATTGACGGTGAGAATCCCACCGTCAAATTACGTGAGAAGCAACACTCTAGCCGGCCGGCTTAACAAAAATTTTGATAAGGAGGTGTTTATAATGCTATACGGCCCAGCATATTTCAATTTCTCAAATTTTTTCTGGGCTCCCCGTTTAGATTTATCTGCGCTTGCTATTAGCTCAGGCTCTACTGTGGTGGTAAGATTTGTAGATGTGAGCGGCGATGGATGGTCATTTGGTGTGAAGCTAGTAAACGAGGATACCGGGAACTCTACTACCGTTAAAACTGCGACTTCAAGCAATCCGCAAGTCACTTTTACGGATATGCTCACTGGGCATTATAGAGCATATGTTACCAATAATCAGTCTGGAACCTCTTGGTCAGGCTATATCTATATCATGTGGTAGAGTGTCTCTGATAACACAAGAAGCGGCCTACTCACCAATAGTGGGTGGGCCGTTCCTGTGATTTAAAAAAATACGAAATCATTGATCATATACAGCAAACATTCAGTATATTACGACAGTACTTGAGGTCCCCAGTTAATTTAAGTACTGTCGGAAACGTTATTTTAGGAATACTTAATTTAGTGGAATAGTGACATCGAGTTGTGGTAAATGTGGACAATTTCCTGTTACACCATCTTTAGCCTCTACAGATAAAACAGGTTCAATAATAATGGACTTTATATCGTTCGGTGGGGTTTTGCATTGGATTGTTACGTC
Source organism: Pelotomaculum sp. PtaB.Bin013 (assembly GCA_002067515.1). GTDB lineage: Bacteria > Bacillota > Desulfotomaculia > Desulfotomaculales > Pelotomaculaceae > Pelotomaculum_D > Pelotomaculum_D isophthalicicum. The sequence continues at coordinate 748 of MVQK01000107.1, forward strand.
CCAAACTTCTTCATCTCCGACTTTTTTTGCATAATATTGTTGGTTGCCAATGTACCATCCGCCAAGGGCCTGACGGCTGGGTGTATAAACGACAAAATCCATTCCTCTAAAACCCAGCTCATATTTTGGTTTGTCATTTACCGGTAGTTGCTGGCACACTTGCATCCAAATGGTGGTATGTACCGGCCCTTTACTTACCTTGTTGACCGTGATCGTGATTCCGTCATAGGTACTGCTTGCATCCTTTGGAAACTCATAGCGAGTGTCCTTATCTATCGCTTCACTGGAAACCGGAATAGATAACGTCCAATTTCCCTTTACTGTACCCACCTGATCAATAGGGATCGTGAGCATGCTGTTCTGAGGAGCCTGATCAGATGACAAGTCCCATCCCACATCACCACGGTACATATTTGCTGATGCCAAAGAATCCATACCCACGGCACTTTGAAAAGATAGCGGCTTACCGTTCAGTTGAATCTTTGTTGTGGCGAGATTAATTTGTGAGCCATAAATCGGTTCATACCCTTCCGGCACCTCTATAGCATAGATTAGTAATAACCGCCTGCCATCATAATAGGCTTTTGGCACAGTCACGGTAATCCCCTTGTCAGTTGCCGATGAATTAACATATGATGCATACTGATCGAGTTTTAAGTTATTAAACGAGTATAACTCACCAATAATCGGTACTTTTTGCAACATCTTAGCCATTACAGGTGAAACGAATCCTGAAACGCCAATCGCCAAAATCAGTAGTACTGCGGCACTAGCTGCATAAACGAGTAGTCGACGTTTCCAATCAGCCTTTCCACGTGCGCGTCTGTGGCTCTGTTTTACTTGTTTCCATGTCATTTGAGATACATTTATTCGGGCGGCATCTTCCATTAACGCCTTGTGGAACATGTCAGACATACTGAACCCCCCTCTTTGTCAACCCCGTTTTTTACTTCCTCGTTTATCTCCCGGGCGAGAACACGTCGTGCACGATTCAGGCGATATTTGAGCTTTCCCAGTTTCCATCCGGCAACCTCGGCAGCCTCGGTCTCCGTATATCCAATAAAATGTACGAGGACAACGGCGGTTCTCTCGCCATATGAGAGATGCCTCATGGCCTCGTCAATGAGCATTCGGCGCTCAGCTTGCAAAATATCGTTGTTCTGGTTGGAAATACGAATCCCGTCAATATCTATAACGGTTTTCCGTTTGCGCACTTTATCCAATGCAGTATTTGCCAAAATTCGGTAGAACCAGTTACGAAACGCCCGCACATCTTTCAGGTGTTGCCGGTGTACATAAAGTTTTATAAACGCATCCTGGGCGGCCTCCTCCGCATCGTGTTGATGCCTGAGAATCAGCCAGCAGGTTCGAACAGCCTGATCCCAGGCAAGCCGGAATAATTCCTCGTACGCCCGCTCATCTTTATGGCATACGCGCTGGATAATTTCCTCCGGTACATCCACTCGGTTCACTCCCTTTCTATAAGAATAGACGGTAGAAATGGAGAAATAGTAGGATGTAATTTAATTTTTTTATTTGATTATTCCTTGTGTAGGCAAATGACGACTTGAACAATGAGTCAGGGAGCGGTTGCATATCCAGCGGAGGCTAACGTGTTTAAATGGGGGGTCAGAAATGGATGTCCTTTATGCATTAGATTAGCATCACTGTTGCGAAAGCTTTTTAAGATTGTCTATATAGATAAGAAAACCTTTAAAGGAAAATATTTTATATTATCACAGAAATGAGACATACCACCTCTTCGTTGTACCCCCGATCACCAATTAGCCCCTTTCAAATCTGCATTTAAGGGATTGAATCCAATGGGCCTTTTAAAATAAAATGTGGTTAGTACAAACAACCAGAAAAAGTTCGCTGCTAACGCTTTAAACAAACAAATACAAAATTTAACTGCAGCAAATTGAAGGATGTTTAGATTGTCTCTAAAACAAACCAAAATTTAGAAGGTGAATGAAGAGTTGTGTTAAAAATTGGTCATTCTAAATGGAAGTTTATAATACTATCTGCTATTTGTATGTGTTTATTCTTTTCAATACAAGCCTATGTCTCACAACCTGTCGAACAATCGGCCCAAAACGCAGTTAAAGCGTTCTTTAATGCAGCATTGAATAAAGATTTCGATTCGTATGCAAGCAATAGTGTTGATACGATACCGTTATCTGTGCGCCGCCAATTGTTTTTCAACAATGAGCTCAATAATTTTTTGGGATACCAGATTGAATCTGTACAGAAGGTTGACAACGAACATGCAACCGCAATAGTAAATATACGCGAAAAGGATCTGACATTAACGATGAAATATCCTGTTCTTTTCGATGGGGAAAAATGGGTCGTGGATCTTGGCAACTCTGAAAATATAGCTCAGTATTCAAGCGATGGCAAAAAGATATTCCCGTTTTCAAGCGATAGCTAAAATATGCCCCCGTATTCCGGTAATGAACAAACAGTAACCCGCGATACCCAGCTACCCAATATGGAGGCATATTGGGTGATGGATATAATATGTTTGTTTACTCAGGGGAATTTAATGCTCCCCCTGAATATGTCACGGTGTCCTCCTGCTTTGATGGAAGGCGTTGAATGAAATACTTTATCAAAGTAATGATTTTATTCATAATAGCAATTACCTTAAGCGTTTGCTCAAATCTCCACGATTCTGCCAATAATGCTACCAAAACAAGCACGTCCTCTTATTTATCAATAACCTTAACGGACAAGGATCTAATGATGCTTCAGTTCGCATACCTGTAAATAATTTTCAAGGGAGGATATCAAATGTATTTTCTGCCGATTATTCTAATGGTCGTTGCTTTGTTATGTTTTGTTTTAGCCGTTCTCTTTATTATGCGGTTTAAAAAGACAAGGACCGCCAGTTATATGGTTTTATTTTTTATACTTCTTGTTCTCGGCATTAGTATCGGATTGGCTGGTATCAGATACACTATTCCTGTTCGCACTAGTCAAGATGTAGATGATAAGCTGAACATTTCGGGTAATGACGCACCTATTATCTTCAGCCGGGATGGTAATCTTTATTCTGTGCGCCTGGACGGTGCCGCGCCGGTCCCCCTAACCAATACTGGTTATAACAGAGTCACCTATTACCTGCCGCAGGAAGGTAAACTGCTATTTATAAGAGGACAAGATGTCGGCAATCTTACAGGTGATGTAATGAGTATTGATTTTGCGACCGGTCGGCAAAGTACGCTCTTGCCGGCGTCCATCCTCGGTTTGCCCGGCTTTCTCGGCTTCGTCGATGCAGCCCTTACGCCCGGGGAGAGCAGACTTATTGTGGCAGATGGAAACGAAGCCGCCGGAGGGGGTTTGCTGCATACGGCTTCGCCCGATGGAAAGAGCTTTTCCTCCTCGATCACGGGAAACATTGCTGCACAAAACTGCGCCTTCAACCCAAACGGCAACGGCCTCGCATTCGAAAATCACCACACTGACGTGCGGGCCACACTGATATACAACTTGGACTGGAACAAAACCCCGGTGCCTTTGATTACATCAGCCGACAATGACTACCACGCGCTCTGGGCGGAGGACTTCTCGTGGCGACCGGACGGCAGCGCCGTCACCTTTTTCGGTTATACTTTTGACAACTTAGCAGAGGGACCTAAGAACGGCATTTACGAGGTTACCACCAGCGGGTCGGTCACTCAACTTTACCCGGCACCCGGCAAATGGATATATAACTTGCACTGGCTTAGCGCCGACTGCCTGGCTTTCATCGCTATGCCGGCCAGTGGACATAAAGGAACAGATCCCGGCCCTGCAGAATTCTGTATCTTAGACACCCAGACCGGCCAACTATCCCGGTTGATGTCCTTATACTATGAGGTAGGCAGTCCTCAATGGTCCTGGAACCAGGACCGCACGGCATTTGTCTTCCAAAAGGAGTGGCGGGGCAGTTTATGGGTAAAGAATGTTTCTACCGGAGCTGAACGGGAAATAGCCAGTACAGAGGGTGTCGACCCTTATAGATTCTCCTGGGGCAGCGATCCTTTTGCCAGTCGCCATTAAAGTGGATTAAAGTGAGTAAAAGAACACCTCGTTCTTCCGTACGAGGAGCGGGGTGTTTTATTTGTAGCTATTTTGGGTGGATGCAACATTTGTTGACACGAACTCTTTTCCTAATTTTTCTAATGGAGCTAGACACACTCCTTCTTTGTACAAAGTGTCACCCTTGCTATCTATAAAAACAAAATTATAAACCTCAGAACCTTCAGTATTTACATCAGATGATATGGTATGCGGAAGACGGGACATTTCTTGACGTGCAATATTTACAGCTTAATTTTGATCATACAGTGGTTGGCCAATAACTTATACGATGTCAGGTAACCATTGCAGCTTATTTTTTTGCCAATTATCTGAGCCTGCAAATCTTGTAAAATTAACATGTGAAGAATCAGGTTCATTTGCAGAGTCGCTTTTTGCTGGTTCGGGACTGAGTATTTTTGGATTGCTTGAGCAGCCAGAAGCAACAATCAATATGGCAACTGTAAAAAAACTAGTGGAATAATTGATTTCCATTTATTTAACTTACCCATGAATATTAATCAAACAAATAAATTAATTTTCACATACATGTCATTATTAACTTTACGATGGATTTGGTTTAAAAAATATAAAAAAGTTAACCAATAAACAGCATCAGTGGAAATAAAGACATTGTCTTTCCACTGGTGTTTTTCATTGTAAACGATTACCTATTGAAGAATTTTCCTCGTTATGGTAAGTTCTATCCAATGAACCAAAAATGAGGGTATGATGGCTTTTGGGAGTTAGAAAGAAAAGAGGTTTTTGGCAAAATGATACAACTCAATAAGGGAATCATAATTGCTATTGTCTCGGCGCTCATTATTGGAGGAGGCGTTTATTATTCGGCTAACAAGGAAGCTAAATTTACTACCCCTCCTGCCCCAACACCAAGCATACAAACCAACCCTTTAGAAGAAAAAATCCACATTGTTAATAATAATAGCGAAGCAGGCCCAGGGCCTTTGACAAAAGAAAATGTGTCGCTTGCCGGTATACATATCGGCGATTCACAAGAACAAGTATTTAAGCTTTATGGTGAGCCAACCAAGAAAGAACAGTTTCATTCAACGCCGTTTCATGGATGGATTCATGGATGGAACTACGAGGAGTTGGGTTTATTTGTATCATTCTATAGAAAGAATGAGTTTGAACCTATTCAGGGTGTAGTTGATGTACTGGTTTCAGCACCTTCTACGCTCCATACTAACACAGGAATTGGAATCGGGGATTCTATTGAAAAGATTGTAGACAATTACGATTCTGTCAATGGGAGTAAGATTCACGATCCTGGTAATTATCGAGATATTTGGATTAATGGAGCTAATAAGTTCAGTATAGAAAACTCAAACGATTTCTATTATTATCCCACACTAAGGGCTAATTTACAAAATGAGCATGTTATCCGTATAGAATTATCGAATATTTAAGGTTTGTTAAGATGTTTAAAATAACGATGATCAGAAAGAAAGTTACAATTGTTATCATTACTGTTGTATTGAGTTTAGGTTCCTGGTCGGCAAATCAGAAGGTTAAAGTGCTTAATTGAGAGAAAGGAAGAAAATATAAATGAAGAGAACCATTAAAACAACAGTTGTTTTTTTGCTGATAACCACCTTATTAATTTTGGTGGGTTGCAGTAAATCAAAAGCAGTTCCGGTTAATCCCATTCAGCAGGATGATTCCAATTTACCTCAAGTCAACGTCGATGCGTTCAGGGGTCAGGGGCGGCTGGCATTTGTTTGGAACGGCCTTCTTTACGTCCTGGACGGAGATAAATGTACCCTCACAAAGCTAAGTGATGCCGGTCAGGTCAGATGGCCAAAGTGGTCCCCTGACGGACAGTGGTTGGCATACATTCGTTACAGTGATAACCAGATGAACGACGGTAAACTCTTGATCGTCAGCACTGACGGAAGCAAGTCACATGAAGTCACCGGTTTGCCATCGCCGGTTAATAATTCAAATGGAATCTCCTGGTTGCCAACTTCTGATGTGCTTGTTGTTACCCCCGAAGGACAGGGATTATATATGGTCCGCCCAGGCGAAACCCCTCGTAAAGTTAACGATTATCCGGGTTTTTTGTCACCGGATGGCAAAACCATGGCTTATGTGAAAAAGGTGTTCAGGCTGCCGGAGGTAAAAAGCTCGATGGCCAGGGCGATTTCCTGCGCCTCCGGTTCCACCTGCTT